>JBGVSY010000036.1:0-36294 GCA_041862235.1 Nitrososphaeria archaeon
AACTCCGGCCGCAGCAAGATAGAGCAGAGCCGGCGAACCCAGACCACCAGTTCCAGCCACCACAACCTTGGATGATTTCAGTTTCCTTTGACCCTCTCTTCCCCAACCAGGGATCATCATCTGTCTATCATATCTCTCAAGATCTGAGTTCGACAGCCCGCTTCCATACTTCTTCTGCGCGTCCAACAGCCCACGCCGCCGCCAATGGATCCCCGGATCACTTAAATCTGCTCCATAGAATGCTGCGAAAAGCTCCGGTCCTCTCGAGCAGACGGTCTGAAACCCTCTATTCGGTGGCAGACGTGCTTCAACTGAAGCCGAAGGACATGAAAGACATGACAAGAGCCGAGCAGAGCGGAACACTCAGATTGTCGTCTACGGGCACTCTCAGTGACTCTACCAAGGATCCGACAGCCGACCCGACCAAGGCAACTAGAGGATGTACATAGAGAAGGCAGCTGGAGAAGGAACCGAAGAATTGGACAAGCCAACTCTCCACCGATCTCTCACGGTTAAATGGGTTGGGCACGTGGCCGATCCTCTTTGACAAACCGGCTGCGGTGTCGCCAACTGACAATATCAGTATTGAGGCGTAGGCTATGCTTGGGGGAAAGAAGAGCAGCACAACCAACACGGAGATAAGCCAATACGTTCCGGAGAGATAGTGGGTCGCTCCGGACACCCTCCTGCCGGCGCTATCCACGTTCGGACTTGTAAGCGCTGTCTCCACGCCCAGCCAATCCAGCAGAGAGAAAACAGCGAAGACAAGCAACAGCGACAGCGATAGAGTAGTCGAGGCCTCTTTACCGCAAACATAGCTGAACAAGCACAGGAAGACGCCGCCTACCGTGTGGAAGAACATCCTGCCATAGTACGCAAGAATCATGCCGTGGGAGACACTCAAAGGCAGCGCAAGGCACAAGGTACACGCACCTAATACACCTAGAAATGCTAGGGTGTTGCCGGAGATGACTCCGAGTAGCTCTGCCGGAACTAAGACGACGAGACTGAGGCACGAGACGGCGAGGAATATCAAAGTGGCTTTAGCCGCAGTCATTTCGACGGACCGTCGTCTACGCCGTTAATATGTTTTGTTCTCAGGGCCTGTCATTTTCCTGAGTTTCGCTGATGCGGGCGACACGAAGCCATCTGAGAGGGAACTTAGACTGAAGGCAACTGGTGTGCCCTGCCTTCGATCTGCGTGAGATCCGTGTCCGACTCGGAGCCCGCAGAAGAAGCCTTCCTTGTTAGTCATCTGCGCACGCGGATAAGTACTATAGCCAACAGCAATATAGCTATGATGAGCACGACTATGAGAAGCCTGCCGTTTCTTCCCCCTATTACCAGCTCGGCGGTGAACCTGGAGAAGGGGTTTCTAGAGATCAACATCCTGCCCACGCTGTATGCCTCATCCTTCTGAAACCTGCCCTGGTCTATGAGAATCTCCCCCCGCCTTGTGAGCTCAAACCTGTGACCTTCAACGTAGATTGTGTCCGGTGATCCAGTTCTAATCCAGTGCTCTAGCTGCGTGGCTGTTGAAGCTAACGATCTGGCCTCTGCCAATATCTCCTGCTCCCTCGTTAGAGCTATAGCGTCACAGCTGTGGTTCTCTGGGAGCCGGTGCTCATCACAGAAGAGCCCTCCGCAACGTCGGCATGTGTAAGCAAGCGCGACATCGTTGCCGCACTGCCTACACTTGGTCATTCCTTCGATCTGCCTCTTGCCGGGTCATCTACTCACTTCGAAGACTTGCATTTATCTCTAGCTGCGAATACCTGTCGCATGTTATCTGTATGTTATGGTGAGGAAGTAGAGTTTCATAATCTCAACGTCAGGCACGAGCACGCCGAAGGAAATACTTGAGTCACTGGTCTGCCAGTGGTAGATTTCAGAAACTCCGTGCTCCACCACGTAGTCTGTTAGGAAACCGTCTATAGCGGCCTTTGCGGAGCTCCACTCAGCGCTCTCGACATACCTTATTGAGCTGACCTCGATGTTCACATTTGCGCTGACACTGGTGACATTCACCAGCGGCAGCCCACTTTTCTTGAACTCATCGTTGATCTTCGCCAGCCTCTGCCGATCCCCTTCGACTGCTGGAGGCGCGACCTCAGCCAACGCGTAGTAGGCTACAACGGAGTTCTCTCCCGTGCCAACCTTGGTTCCATTCGTTGCGTCTACAACTGCTATGAAAGGCATCTTCGCTATGACACCGCCGCCACCGCCTGCGGTGGTGTAGATTGGGATGAAGTAGTAAAGGCGGCCCCCGATCACGTACAGGAGTATGTTACCTGTCCTAGCGCCTGGCAGGAGAGTCATCTGCTGCTTGACATACTTGTCCGTCTGGATTGCTTGAAGAGCTGCGGATGGTCCTATCAGCTGGTTAGTCGTATTGACTTGAACCTCTGCCTTGTAGAGATTGATCTCACCGAGCCTCTCTCCTCCGTAAGCAAAATACATCCCGGCCAAGTTCTTCCCGGCGGACTGCAGAAATTCCACCAACTGAAGGCCCAGGAAGTTCACCTTGTTCCCGGCTGCGCTTAGTATGTAGTGAACCTCCGTGGCGGGTGGTCTCTCATAGAACTGTGAGCCAGATCTCCAGACGAACGGGTCATTCACATGCACGAAGAAATCCATGTCGAGCTGCCCGTAGGGCCACACATGTCTGCCCAACAGATTCTCCGGATACTTCAGCTGAGGTACGAGCCATGCAGGAGGAGCACCCCAAGAACTGTAATAGCTTTGGTAGAAGTCGACTAGGAAGCCGTCAGGTCTTCCTACAACGTATCCCTTCATCATACCGCTCTCAGGGTCGACAAGGACCACGGCGAAGAACCTGAGGTAGTTACTCAAGGAGAAGCCTGTCTGCAGAGGGTAGTTGATGAACACTTGGACAAGGTAGTATATCTTCTGACCGTCGGTCACAAGATAAGCTGCGGGGTCCACCGTCAGCCCGTCGATGAGTATCGACTCTACCCGATCGAAGATGTCTCTCTTGTGAAGCACCTCTACGCTTTCCTGTGGGGGCATGAAAGCGAAGCCGAGTTGTCCCTCTCTCAAGAACCACAGGGATCTCTGCCACCCAGAAAGCACGTAGTCCGAAGGTCCTGGGTAGGAGACGTTGTCGATCTCTTCGAACCCCTTGACGTGGACATAGACGTCTTGTTGGAAGCCTTCGCCGTAGTAGATCAGAGGCTCACGGCTGACTCCGAAGGCCTTCGGAATGGGGATGAAATCCCCGCTATGGCTGTCAATCGCTATGATCCTAGATGAGTGAGTGTATATGAGATGTTGGCTGATCCAGTCGGTAGCCGAATACAAAACTGTTGTCGGGGCAATCCAGTACTCTACCCCGTTGACGTAGACTATCTCAACGTCGGCCAGGTCCATCCAGTTGACTCCTATCTGACTCTTCATCCTCGTGTAGGCAGCCTCGAAATCCCATTGCCTGATATGGGAGAGAATGGTTGATACGTTGCCCTCGGGAAGATCGGCGATGGACACACTCTTGGCGGCTTCCAGACCTGCGGTCCACCTGGTGACAGCTATCTGCTTCCTCGTCTGGGGTTGCCACTCATACTCGGCCCAGTTGTTGTTCCAGTTGACTCTGTACCAAACGACCATCAAGCCATTCGCTATCAAGGCTAATCCAAGAACAGCGGCAGCGGCAATTAGGATGGTTCTTTTCCCTCGCGCGAAGGAGATCTGTTCGCCCCGAGCTCCCAGTTGGATCGCCACCGCGCCGAAAACAAACGCAGCGAAGACGATGGTCACTATTAGGAAGTCAAACGGCGTGGTCGCATTCATCCTCCAGTATGCAGCGGAAACCATGACGGCGAAGATGATGGAAGAGAGCACCACGAACAGGTCTCTCCCCCATATGTTGCGACGCCCCGACACAAAGTTCTTGACCATTTTCAGGGAGAACCTCACCGCCACAATCGCTACGATCAGCGTCAGAGAACCCTCCAGCAGAGCATATTGGATCTCCATCGTCGGGATCAACTGAACAAGCTCGCTGCCTGAAGCAGGTACAAGAGGAAGAGCGAAGATCCTAGGCACAAATGACCAGCTACCTAGGCCGCTGGACATCATCAAGAGCATTATGGAAGCGTTGCCCAGAAAAGGAATGGTCCCCATTGCGGTGAAAACCGCGAAACCAATCGCCCACTTGGCAAGCTGCCAAAACGCCCACAGCGCCTTGGAAGGCCTTACCGGAAACTCCCATCGCTCGCCCCCATACTCTCGACGGTAGAAGAGATCGGTCACCGAACGAACAACGGCGAAGAGGTCGCTGTGTCCAGGTATGGGGTTAACGAGGATGAGAGCTGCAACGCCGGAGACTATGAAAAGCAGGTTATGGTAGAACACCGTTTCAAACCACTTGATCCCGGCCTTGTCTGAGTACATAGCTTCTAGAACAGTCCAATCCAGGTAGACGTAGACACCCCACAAAGCTATGACGACAGCGACGATCGATAACAGTACTAGAAGTGCTCTGAAAGCAGAAATCCGTCTTCTCTCCATACCTCTACTCGGAAACGCTGCTATTTACGTCTGTCGATTGATTTTCTCGTCAACTGTGTAGATGCTGCTTGCGAAGTTATCCTTTTGGGAAACTGAGGATCCTGAAACAATGTTACAATATCCCTTTGCCCAACCGGCGAGACGGAAGGTAAATAGCGCCGAAGAACATCACTGTCGGGACGCATGGAGACCTCGAGCAGAGAAATATCGAGTGTGTGGCGATACTCAGGGGTACTTACGGTCTCGGTGGCCACGCTGATCCTTGAGGTATCTCTCACAAGGTTGTTCTCTGTCTCCGGGTGGCACCACCTGGCTTTCATGGTTGTCAGCGTCTCTCTTTTCGGCCTTGCGGCCAGCGGCACCTTCTTGTCAGCTTTTCAAGAGAAGCTAGGCGCGAACACCGACTCTCTGCTCTTTGTTTTCTCCAGCCTCTTCTCCGTGAGCTGTGTCGTGGGGTTCGCTGTAGCCAACGCCGTTCCCTTCGATCCCTTCAAGCTCTCCTGGGATCCAACACAGATCCTTCACATCGTCATCTATTACATCTGTCTCGGGGCACCGTTCTTCTTCAGCGGCCTCTGCGTCGCAGTTGTTCTCTCAAGAATGATAGAGAACGCAAGCAGATTCTACTTCTTCAACCTTCTTGGCTCGGGTCTTGGCTCCGTGATCGCCCTCCGCGTCTTCGGCCCTCTCTCCGGCTCCGAAGTGATCGTCTTTGCGGGGTTCATGGGCGCGATCTCAGCGACCCTCTTCAGCTTGAACACGCGCCGAAGACTCCCACTAATCGGCGCCGCGGCCTGGATCGGTCTTATGGCTCTCCTTCTTGTTAACGCTGAGCACGTCATTCCTCTTTCGATTTCCCCATACAAGGGGCTGCAGGCTGCTCTTCGCTATCCTGACTCTGAAGTGATTCTCACCCGATGGAACGAGTTCTCTAGGGTAGACGTGGTCAAGAGTGGTTACGTCAGGTTTGCGCCTGGTTTAAGCTATGAATACAGAAATGAGATCCCCTCACAATTGGGCATAATGATCGACGCAGACTCTCTGACCGCGATCACCGAATGTGGAGATGGCTCTACTCAGCTTAAGTTCACCGATTTCCTCCCCATGGCGTTTGTCTACAGGCTGCGCCCCAACGCCAAGGCGCTGATCCTAGGGGCTGGAGGAGGACTGGGTGTTCTGACTGCCCTTCATCAGAATGCATCGTCGATCGTAGCGACTGAGACAAATCCCTTGGTTGTTGACCTTGTGAGGAATCAGTTCGGAAACCTTTCTGGCCAAATATACAACGATCCGCGCGTTCGGGTCTACGTCTCCGACGCGAGAAGTTTCGTGAGGAGATCCAAGGAAAAGTACGACATAATAGAGCTAATATTGACCGATAATGTGGGAGCATCGTCCACTGGCATCTACGCTCTTGCCGAGAACTACCTGTACACTAAAGAGTCCTTTGACGATCTTCTCGCTGTTCTCACTCCCGGCGGAGTTCTCTCTGTTACTAGATGGCTTCTCCCCCCTCCCAGAGAGGGGCCACGTCTCGTTTCACTAGCCGCCTCAGCCTTGAAGGCACAGGGAGTGTCTGATCCAAGCCGAGAAATCGCGGTGTTCAGGAGTTGGAGCACAATCACACTCCTCGTCAAGAAAGATGGATTCAGCGCGCAGGATACTTCTCGGCTAGTGAGTTTCTGCGATGAGATGAAGTTCGACGTGGTGTACTTCCCCGGAGTGAACGAGTCTCAGGTGAATAGGTTCAACAAGTTTTCCGAGCCCTACTACTATGAGGTGATTTCAGCGTTGCTGAGCGATCGAACAGAAGATTTTGAGAGTGATTACCTGTTCGATCTCACACCCGTCTCCGATGACAGGCCTTTCTTCTTCCACTTCTTCAAATGGGACAAGATCATTCCGACCTATGAGAGCATGGGGGAGAAATGGCAGCCGTTTGTCGAGGGAGGATACCTAGCTCCGGTGGTACTTGTCCAGGCGGTGGCGTTGACCCTCGTGTTCATCCTTCTCCCAGCGAAAAGGTTTGAAGAAAGGGGTAGCACGTACGGAAGATGGGGCGTGCTGAGCTACTTCTTGCTCCTGGGCTTCGGCTACATGTTCGTGGAGATCGCGCTCATTCAGAGATTCACGCTGTTGCTGGGCCCGCCAGTGTACGCCTTCTCGCTTGTCCTTGCGGCCCTGCTGACCTCATCTGGCTTGGGCAGCCTATTCTCAGAGAGACTCAGGATAAGTTCCACCATACATGTTTGTCTCTTCATAGCTGTGATGCTTGTATTCTATGTGATAGCCCTCCATCTCTTCCTCGACTTCCTCCTACCTCTCGACTTCGGCGTCCGGGTGCTCGCCTCTCTCGTCGTCCTGTGTCCTCTAGGTTTCATCATGGGCACACCCTTTCCGCTGGGGACAAGACTAGTTGAGAAGAGAAATCCAAGGATTATGGCCTGGGCTTGGGCTGTCAACGGTTCCTCATCTGTTCTAGGCTCAGTTCTCTCCATGATCATTGCTCTGTCATGGGGCTTCACTTCCGTGCTGCTCCTGTCAACTCTTGCGTATTTAGTCGCAGCCGCTGTGATGCTAGGTCTAGGCGTGAGGAAGCCTGGCCTGAGTGAACATTAGGATTCTGGCCTAGCACTTCACATATCATGGAATTGATCGGTTAGCTCTGATGGCTAGGTTATTCGATCGATCAATGAGCGAATTTCCAGGCAAATATCTGGGTTATACCGAGAAATGATGATAATTTAAGCCTTATATCTTGGGTTGCAGTAAGAAGTTGGTACGAAAGGTGTATGCGTTGGCAACCGGATTCTGCATGAAGTGCAAGAAGAAGGTGACGATTAACAACCCTGTAGAGCAGACACTGAAGAAAGGAAGAAAGGCGCTTGCCGGTACGTGTCCGAACTGCGGAACCAAGGTCATGACGTTCATCAAATCTAAGCCATAGCGACATACGATTTCATGCGCACCTCCATATTCGGCCAAAAAGCCAGGGGTTTTTCTGCGTCAATCTTGATCGATGGAAATGCTCCTTAATCGATCGGGCATTAGAGAACACATAAATTTCGAGTTAAGCGTCTGACTTATGGGGCTCGCTACATATGAATGTGTGGAGGAAAATTCCGGCTGGTGACAGACCCCCAGAGCTGCTAAATGCCGTGGTTGAGGTCGTAAGCGGTTCAAGAGACAAGTATGAGTATGACCTTAATTGGGAAGCGTTTGTTCTGGATCGAATAATACCTTCGTCTGTTGTTTTCCCTGTCGAGTATGGATTCGTTCCGCAGACGTGGTTCGATGACAACGATCCGCTCGACATAATGATATTGAGTTACGAACCGCTTGAGGTTGGCTGCATAGTCAAGGTTAGAGTCATAGGAGCACTAGTAATTGAAGACGAGGAAGGTGATGATCCCAAAATATTGTCCGTGCTGGTGAATGACGCGCGATTCCAAGGTTACGAGGACATTACGGACGTCCATCAGCACATACTCAGAGAAATCCAGGAATTCTTCGAAACCTACAAACGGTTGGAACCACACAAATGGGTCAAGTTTAAGGAATGGAAAAAATCTGAAGACGCAAGAAAAATCGTGAGCTACGCAATCAAAAAGTTCAAGGAACTTGGTTTGAAGTAACGCACTACTATTGTCAAAATCATTATGACCTGTTGAGCCACACACTCCAATGCCTATCACTTCGAAGTCGATCTCTATCGATCGCTGAAAGAACGAAATCAAATCTAGCTAAACATCAGCAGTGAAGACTCAATGATTTCTAGACAAGGATCTAACCCTGATGAGCGGACGGGCCAGATGCCTACGCGCCCTGGGTGGAACCTCAAATCTACCTGCCTCGATGTCACGCTTCACTTCCACTATGGTTACCGATGACTCCGGTGCCTTCGTTCCGCATCTCTTACAGCGGTATCCCTTCCGAGTTCCAGCGGACTTCATTCTCTTCCCACAGACTTGGCAAGTTGGGTTCACCTTCCTCAACAGAGTGACGGGGCGCATAACCTGGATCTTCTCAAGGTTCATCGTCAAGGGGAGACCACGCTTGCGCTTTACACCCCCATGCACACGCACTACGTCTCCCTCCCTCAGTTTGGCTGCTACGGACCTAAAGCCTCGGGTCGGTTCGTAGGCAGCACAGTCCAGAGTTCCGGTGCCGTCCCGAATCGCGAAGATCACATGGCCTCCCCTGATAATTGCAGGCCTGCGGACCACGACGCCCTCAACAATGTAAGATCGTAGCGGCTTGATCTCTGTGATCCTCGCTTCTCTCAAGTGGTCGTCCGTGCCCTGATTCGTCTTATAGATGATCCACCGCTCCACGGGTTCAAGAGACCTCACCACTAAGTGTCCACGCTTCGCTGCCGCAGGGTTCTCCGAGCGTATACCGTAGAGGACAGGACAAGGTGTGTGAGGAGTGACCCTTACCTCGCCGCTGAACGGGTCTAAGTTGTCGAAGGTTTCAGGGAACGTTGTTCTATCCATCTCAACTACCGACGCCTCATCTATGCGTCTTTTGGTTCCCCTGTACTCCGGCATCCGGTACGCAACCAACTCGTAGGTTTTGTCCCCCTCCAATGTCTCCCCGATGGCTGCCAACGCCCCGATGATCCCTCTGCCCAACTTGAACTTGTGAACCTCAGCCCCAACCTTCTCAGCCACCGTCTCCGCATCTTTAATCGTGACTATGTCTTGGATTACCTTCTTCGAGAACTCTCTGAGCTCACGCGGGATCCTCGTCCCCCGGTAGAAGGCGACCCCAGGAGTCGTGTTCCTGTGATCGAGCTCAGCAGAATCCTCTACCGTGGCCAGTATCATCTTCTTGACATTAGAGAACTGAGGCTCGGTAGCTCTGAACCTCACTGCGACAGCGCAGTTGCCCCTAGTCTTCATGTACCAGTTCGGATTGAGACGGATCAAGAACGGGAGGTCAATCAAGGACGCGCCCATCGCCTTCAGCCTGTCCACTACAAGGGCTCCAATGTACGTTGTGCACATACCATCGGGTGAATCTGTATCATCTATTCCTGCGTGGAAGACGGGCAACCTCTAGGCAGCTCCACCGCCAATTCATGAAGAAAGGACGAGGGATTTATCTATCACGGTTGATCAGCCGGATGATCATTACACTTGCGGTAGAGTCCTCGACCGATCGATTCACAGGACGATTTTGAAACCGATTGATTCCAACATGACTACGCGCAAGTAGCGGGGGATGGACTTGAACCATCGATCTCTGGGTTATGAGCCCAGCGGGCTATCCTGGCTACCCTACCCCGCTGTTTTGGTTTTGTGGATGGTCTGCTTTAAGCATTTCTGGGGGTTTGCCCACAGGGTTGTTTGGTGTTTTGATGTTTGAATTGTGGAAGTTGGGGTGCAGCGTGTTGTGGTGAACGGGTTTCGATTCTTTGCTGGACTTCTCTATGTCGTTGATAAATGACCAGATAGTTTCGACGTTTGAGACGTGTCTAAAAGATGGGCGCAACCACAATTGTGGTTTCACATTGTGGTGATCTCTACTGGGAAGAATATCCCAAGGGGGGATTTCTGGGTCTTGCTTCAGAGCGGGCTACCGGTCGGTGGAGGGTGCTCCTTCCACATGAAGTCTAGAATGGTTTTCTTTAGAACTTTGTATCCGAATTCCAGGTTTTCGACTGAGATCCTCTCGTTGTCTCCGTGGATCGATCGATCGCTGGAAGTCCATTGACTCCGTCAGTTTCAGTGAGAGCTGAGGGGGTTCCTCCCACCGAGCTTCGTCTTCATATTGACGAGCCTCTTGAGGTGATCCTTCTCTTGGTCTATCACCTTGTCTATTACGATATGTTCTGATTTTGGCACGTAGTTGCGCATTTCGTCGTAGAAGATTATCGAGTCCTTCTCTAGGCCAATCCCAGTCTCTACAGCCTCCATTTCGCTGGAAACCTTCTTAGCCATCAACTCGCCGACTTTATCCCTCGTAAAAATGTGGCCGTCCACCAAGGCCTTTACGTATGATTCATACTCTCCCGGGTAGGACTCCACCGGCGGCTCATACTCGCCGACCGCATCCAAAAGCTTCCTGAAGACCATGATGTGTTTCCTTTCCTCGCCGGCGAGAAACTCCAAAACATCCCTTACATCGGCGTTCTCAACCGATCCGGCCAAGGTTTTGTAGAAAGACTCGCCGTTTTCCTCTATTCTCACCGCGAAGCCGATGATTTCGCTAGCCTTGAAAAAAGCCACTGCGAATTCCCCTCTCTTGAGCACCTCACATCATTAACTCTATTCTTACGATGCTACACGTTGATAAGCATTTTAGAATCATCGCACAATGTAAGCCGATGCAGGGTCATCGCTGGTACTGTGGACAACGACCATACAATCCTATCCAGTGTCTGGTCACCTTGCAATCGGATGCCTAGACTACTCACCTTCGATCGATTACTCTATTTTTTCTCCTCGGTCTCCTGAATTCTTCTGGATCGTGCCTCCATTCGTTTCTGAACTCTCTTGGTTAGTATTTCCAGAAGCTTTTCCTCTTCCAAAGCATGCTTTTCATCCGGAGTAGGCTCTTCAGGCATCCATGAGGGTTTCGCTTTTTCTTTGAAGTAGGCCCTTATCGCCCTTCTTAGGGCTCCTACGGCTAGGATTCCGCAGTGATATTTGACGGATGGGAGTCCTCCGAGTTCATCGGATATGTCTTTCCAGTTTACGCTCCACGCCTCCTCTAGCGTCTTCCCTTTTATCATCTCGGTCATTATGCTTGAAGCGGCTATGTTCGCTGCACAGCCATAGCTTTCAAAGCTAGCGGCAGATATTCTCTCCGTCTCCTTGTCGACTTTGAGGTATATGGCGATCATGTCTCCGCAGGCTATGCTTCCTGCCAAAGCTTCAACATCGGCGTCCTCCATCCTACCTAGGTTCTTGGGGTTTCTGAAGAGCTCCAACACCTTCGGGTTGTAGGCTAGTGGTATTCGACTAGACATTTTGCTTACTTCCTGGTTTGAGGGGACTTATTGATCTAATTCTGGCCACAGCTTCAGGAAAACGCTCCAGTATATATTCGATGTCTGATTCTGAGTGGAATGGTGTAACCTTCATCAGGATGCTTCCGTGTGCTTCCTCGTATCTGCGGCCTATGGCTAGGAGTACGTGGCTGGGTTGTAGTACTCGACTCGTGCAAGCGCTGCCGCTTGACACGTACACGCCCTTTAGGCTTAACTCCACGGTCAAGGCCTCACCTTCGCAGTACAGAAAACTCACATTGATGTTGTCTGGTGAACGTCGAGAACCTCTAGGTCCATTTAACAATGTGTAGTCCACAGAGTCCATTATGCCATCAATGAGCTTATCCCTTAATCCTATCATGTACGATGCATAGTGTTCGAGGTTTTTGTGCATGAGATCCAGGGCTCTAGCGAATCCAACTATGCCGGGGATGTTCTCCAGTCCAGGCCAAAGCTTCTGGGTACTAAGCTGACCATGGATTATGGGTTTGAGCTCTATGCTCTCCCTAACGTAGAGAGCGCCAACCCCTTTAGGCCCATAGACCTTGTGGCTACTGAAAGACGCTAGATCCACATCAAGCCTCTTGACATCAAGCGGTATCTTGCCAAGGGCATCACAAGCATCAAAATGAATCTTGACCTCGTCATCCCTGTCCCTAACCAGTTCAACTACGGCACCAACATCTTGGATTACGCCTATCTCATGATTTACAGGGGCCACGCTAAGTAGTAGAGTGTCTTGATCGATTTGTTCGGCTAGAAAGTCTAGGTCTATGGAGCCTTCTTCGTCAACGGGAATCTTAACGAGTTTGAACCCGTACTCTTCTAGGCGTTCGGATGGGAAGATTACACTTAGATGCTCTATACTCGAAACGACTATTTTTCTTCGCTTCGGTGAAGCTCTGGCTAAACCTGTTATCGCCAGGTTGTTAGATTCAGTTCCGCCATGCGTATACACTATCTCTTCAGGTCTGGAATTCACAGCTTTGGCTACAGTAGAGGTAGTTCCATACAGAGTTTCGTAGGTCTCCCATCCGACTCTATGTGTTATGGCTGGGTGTCCCCTCCCCTTATCTTCATACGCTTTGATCATGGCGTCTATTGCTTCGGGAAAGATCAGCCCTGAGTTCTCCGAATCTAAGTAGACCTCTTTCTCAGCCCTGCCATGGGATTCTAGGAGCTTCTGTACATCTCTAGATAGATCGCTGTACATTAGCTCGACACCTCTACGTAGATCTCGTATACATCACCGACTTTCTTGACCTCTAGAAGTCGGTGGCCTATGCTAGAAGCCCATTCTCTTACGTCGGAGGGTGCAGCGCGATCCGTCGCTAGAAGCCTAACCACTTGTTTAGGCTTGGCTTTGGACACAGCCTCAGCCAGAGCCAGAAGCGGACCCGGACAGGATTTGAATTTTGCATCAACTACCAGATCGGCTTCCAAGGCAGAACCCTTCCTAAGACACAAATAGTGTTATATCTGAATCTTTTGCTTTTCCTAGAAAGGTAGCTGCGCCGACCACATCATCCACGAAACTTTCCAAGTTATCTTCTTTGAAACCGAGAAGCTCGTATGTGGTAGAGCATGCATATACTTTGAGCTTGCCCGTAGCCCTTGCCCGCTCCAATACGCTCCTCCAGCTAGGCATAGATCCCGATGCCAGAGCTTCGGATAGCTTGGCACCATATTGCTTGTAATCCAAGCTTACATCCGAAGGTTCGTAACCCTTCTTCAAAGCCAGCAGACCCCAGAAGGTGAAGAAGAGCTCAGCCTCCCAACCCGATATAGCTGCCGTACCAGCCAGGTTTATGGCGGGGTACAGCTTGTCTAGTTTCTCTGATGCTACTATGATAGAGATCTTGGACATACAGCGTCCCGGTCCTTGCCCAACATAACACTTGTTATATATAAGCGTTGTCTGGGAAGGCCAAGAATCTTGGTGGAAGGAGGTTCTCCAATAGGACCCTGTCGAATACCTCTAACGCGTCCCCCTACCTTGGAACGGCAAGAGGCCGGTCGCAGGCTTCCACGTAGACAATCCAGTAGGCAGAAACAAAACGCTGGTAGATCTTTTCGACAGATCACTGCTTCCTAATCGATCGCCTTTGATTCGATTCTATGAGATAGAATTAGAATTGCCCGTGTAACAATTATAAGAAACAGCCGGCATCGTTGATGAACTGGTATTGCAGTCCCCAGGTGCAACATGAAGTGTTTAGGCACTGTCCAGGCATAGAGAGCCTAACCCATCCTCAAGACATAGCTATAAGAACATGTCCAAGCTGCGGTGGCGAGGTTGAATTCTTCAGTGATGAATTTGAAGTGAAGTGTCCGACCTGCGGCCGGCCATTACACAGAGAAGCCACCAATGCATGCGTTGGTTGGTGCGAACACGCACTCCAGTGCATAGCTGATCTCAAGAGTAAAGGTCTTATATCCCAATCAAAAGCCAGCGAGCTCGAACATATAGCAAGAGAATCAAACCCGAAAATCAAAGAAATCTGAGACGCTAATGGTGGACGCACACCGATCGAACCAACGAACTGGGTGTTGTTTCTCATTCAATCTTCTCCGTGGTGATGTAAAATCCCGCTTTCCCTATATGCCCCTGTAGTCAGTCCCCTTGGAGATTGGCTCGCACAGCATCCACCGTTGAGTGTGAGATAGGTGAGATGGTCGCTGCAAAGCTCCGTGTCCCTAGGCTCGGTGTTCGGCCTTCATTCGCCTACTACTGCTCCTTCTGCGAGAAAGTTCTGATCGTCGCACCTAAGCCCATTGATACGGGTGAGGTTTGCCGCGTCTTCCGGTGGCGTTGCCCGGGGTGTGGTTTTTCTCTCGAACAATTCCTTTCTTGTATGAAGATAGAGAACAGCCCATTTTCGGGCCCGAGTTTCCACCCTACGTGCCATGAGCCTTGGACCCTCTTCCCGGACACAAAGAAGAACTTGAGAGCATCTTTCTGTTACGCCGGCTCCCCGTCCCCTGCTTCTTCCAAAGATATGGGATTGACCTCCGGTCTACAGGGCTTGGACAGCTTGCTCGGCGAGCTTCAGCCCAGTTGGCTCACGGTGTTCTACGGCTCAAGGTATTGTGATGAGTTGGCTCACCTACTTTGCGTAAGGGCTCAGCTTCCTCGCCGTGAAGGAGGCTTGGGCTCCCACGCGGTATTCATCGACGGCGGCAATGCGTTCGATCCATACCTAGTCACGTCGGCGGCAAGGCGATGTGCTCTCCATCCGGAGGAAGCTCTCGGAAAGATCCATGTGTCCCGCGCCTTCACGTGCTACCAGATCCATTCACTCATTCTAGATGGCATTCCTGAGGCACTGCATTCCTTTGATCTCAAGCTCGTCGTGGTCTCCGAGATGTTACGACTCTACGGCGAATCGGATCTGGAGAGAAATGAGGTCAGAACCATGTTCAATCGAGTCGCTTATTCTCTAAGGGAGCTGGCGGAAGAACACGGAGTTCTGGTTCTGGCTACTTACTGCTCCAAGAAGAAGAGCTACCTGGATCGTTTGCTTCTCTCGCGCGCTAACGTTGTAGCGAGATTTGAAACGGTGTCCAGAGCTGTCCGGCTGACGCTTGAACGCCATCCCGAGAAGCCAAGGGGTTTTGTAGGCGATGAAAACCTGCTCGGCTCCAAGCATTTTCTAGATGAATTCCTCTCGGGATGAGTTGCTGTTGGGTAGGACTGTTCCCTCGTACAGGAATGCCTTGGAGATCGAGGTCAACCGTTGGAGGGGCTTCGAGAAAGCCCTGAGGAAATTCGACAGGGAGGTCCTTGGGGAGATGCTTGACAGCTGCAGATGCCTCTGCTCAGCTGCCTCAAACGCGGTCAGAAACTCTCTCTGCGAGGGCGTGTTCATGACCTTGCTCCTTAACCACCAGAAGGCACTGAGACATGCAAATGCCCCTCAGACTATTGAGAGGCGCAGGGAGAAATCGCTGGAAAGAGAGATCGCCTCTTGGCGCGGTTTTCGAGAAGCTTTGAGGATCGAGGACCGCAGGCTCTTTGAGGAGCTTATGAATCTTGCAAGGCGTCACGCTCCAGCGGTCAAGGCCTCCTCCAGACCTGTTACATCGGAAGCCCTGTTCATGGCGATCCTGCTCGAGCATCACAAACAGCTGAGGCGTCTGGGGTTGGACGCCGACAAAACGATCTAGGAGTGTGTCCGTCGATGGTCGAGGGCTGGGTCTTCGATCTCTACGCCGGTCGGCCGGGAGAGATGGTCGTCTGGATCAAGACTTCGGTGGGCAGATGTGTGAGGCTGACGGATGAGTGGCGCCCATCGATCTACGTGTACTGCAACGATAGAGCAGACTTGGCAGACCTCGTGCGGTACCTCAGAGCCAGGTCACTGATACATGACTGGGGTTTTGAGTGGAAGTTCAGGGAGCCGACCGACACACACCGCTCCCGTGTCCTCAGGTTGACTCTCTCGAACGCAAAGAGGATCGAAGCCCTCGCTCAGGAGATCCATCGAGCAGGCGGATACAGAAAGTTTCGTGTGTACGATGTGGACATGTGGCCTGAGCAGCGCTACCTCTACGAAAAGGACTTGTTCCCTCTCGCTCAAGTCGAGGCTGAACCTCGGGGAGAACAGCTCTCATGGTCTCTGATGGACGATGTCGGGAGCCTTGAGTATGAAGTGCCGCCGTTGACATCCTTGTCCATCAATGTGGAGGTTAACAAAGAGGGATGGATCCCTAGTTTCCACGATCCAGTAGGCAGCATAACTGTCGAAGACAAGGGCGAGCGAATTGTTGTGGATTCAGGTGACGAGGGTGAGAAGCTCCTCGGACTCGTAGACATAGTTGAAGGCCTCGACCCAGATATCATCTACACCCGGGATGGCGACTCCTTCACGATGCCCTACCTCGCCACGCGTGCAAGGGTAAACCAAGTCTCGGAGGATTTCTCGTTGAGCAGGGAGCACGCACCATTGAGAGCTAGGTCTGGGGGGGGTAGGTCATACTTCTCCTATGGGAAAATCTACTGGAAGCCCCCTGCTCACATCCTCCTTGGAAGAGCGCACGTAGACGTTGAGAACACGCACATCTTTGCAGAGAGCGGTGTTGACGGTCTCATGGAGGTCTCACGTACGTGTATCACCACGCTTCAGAGAGCTGCACGGGCCACGATAGGGACTTGCATGATGAGCGCCAAGCTTCACCACGCCGTGAAGAGAGGGATGTTGGTGCCTTGGAGAAAGACGATGGTGGAGCAGTTCAAGACAGCGCGAGAACTACTGGTAGCTGACAGGGGAGGATTCGTCTACGAGCCGCGAATCGGTGTCTACGAGAAAGTGGGTGAGATAGACTTCAGCTCCATGTATCCATCTATCATGGCCTCGAAGAACATAAGTGGGGAGACCGTGAACTGTGATTGCTGCCCAGACTCCGACATCCGGGTGCCTGAGGTCGACTACCACCTCTGTGAGAGGAGGGTCGGGATCACCCCTATGACGCTTAAGCTCCTGCTCTGGAAGCGAGCAGAATACAAGAGCCTCAGAGACACGTCGAGCGAGCCTGCCCTCAAGGCCAAGTACGACAACAGACAGAAGGCCTTGAAATGGATACTCGTCTGCAGCTTCGGCTACCTCTCCTACAGGAACGCCAAGTTCGGCAGGATTGACGCCCATATAGCGGTCTGCGCCTTCGCTCGAAAGTACCTACTCGACGCTGCGAGAATCGCTGAGCGCCGGGGCTTCAGCGTCGTCCACGGCATCGTCGACTCCCTGTGGCTCACCAAGCCCCAAGCAGAGGCTGAGGATTACCGGCAAATCTGCCGTGAGGTGGAGGGGAAAATTGGGCTCAGCATCTCCTTCGAGGGCCTCTACAGGTGGATAGCCTTCCTCCCCTCTAAGGTGCACCGAGGTGTTCCAGTTCTGAACAGATACTACGGTGTCTTTGAGGATGGAAGGATCAAGGTCAGGGGCCTTGAGGTCCGTCGCCACGACCCTCCCCCGCTGGTCAAGAAATGTCAGAGAGACATCCTCGACATATTGGCGCATGCACCAACGCTAGACGATGTAGGCGAGGGGATACCTGAAGCCCTCGCCGTCCTCAAAGCCTACCTGCTTCAAGTTCGCTCCGGGGAAGCAAGCTTGGAGGACCTCATTATCACCAAGAGCATGTCGAGAGACCCGGAGGAATACAGGAGCAACGTGGCCACCGCCTTGGCGGCAAGGCAGTTGATGGAGGAAGGCTTGGAGGTCTCGGCGGGGCAGACGATTCGATACATCATCCGAGACCACAAAGCAGAGGACCCGGGGCGAAGGGTGGTCGCTGCCCAACTCCTCGAAGAAGACACTGAATACGACGCAGCCATCTACTCAGAGATGCTCCTCGACTCCGCCGCCGGCGTCCTAGCTCCATTCGGCTACGAAAAAGAGAAGCTCCTCCAGATACTCTCCAACACCAAACAACTCACATTGACGCCGTGACCCGGGGAAACCCGAGTTGATCCGATCGATCGTCAACACCTAAATACAGCCCGAGAACAGCGACAAACAGATCCAGAATATGAGCAGACGAAGAAGAGGGGAATCGCCACTCCCAGCCTCCTCAGCGGGACATCCAATTTAGACGTACCAAATTGGACCCGACTCTTGCGTTTCTTCGAGGAGGAAAGCACTGGCCTTAAGGTTTCTCCCCAGCTGGTCTTGATTGTTGGAGCTGGCATGCTGGTCTTTGTTTTGGTTGCCCAGCGTTTGTGGCCGTTGGCTGCACCGACCGCCGCGGCTATACTTGCATCGCTACTCTAGCACTGCGATTGAATCGACGTTTGTTGTTTTGGTCAATTAGGCCAATCCTTGTCCAGAAGAGCTGTACTACAGGTTGGAAGGGATGTTCTAGAATCTAGAACTAAGTAATCGCCAGCGCTTGGTTGATCGACGAAGATGCGGAGGTGAAACGCATGAACAAGACGAAAACGGTTGCATTCACCGTACTGTGTACCGCTACCATTGTTGTGGGCATCGCGGCAATCATAGGGCTTGCTCTTTCCGGGCCCCAAGCCTCCGATCGATTCATCGATCGCGAAGACGCCCGAGACCTGGCCATAGACTACGCACTTCGAAGTCACCCGGAGCTGAGCGGCGTGAAGGCTGCTACCTTATGGGAAGCGCAGGATCTGACCCTACCGGGCTTGGTGGGTGCGTCGAAGTGGCAGTATGTCGGTGAGGGGTGGACTGTAACGGTCTCCTACGCTGTCGTGAAGCATCCGACGTACACGCTTGAGATCCAGTACAGTAGAGAGATCAGCTTCTCTTGGAGCGGATCCATCGACCAAGCCGGGAACGTTGCTGAGTCGGAGTACCAGTTGTTCCTCATTCGGTGAAACGTTAGAAGATTCGGCTGACGTACGCGTGGAGTAGTTGATGGTGCAATAATCTAATGTATTGCATCATCTCCATTTCGGTTTTTTGTTTTGGATCATCGGTTTGTGCAGATCAGCGCAGAATGATCGATCACACCGACCTAGCCCCAACCTTAAAAGGAAAGGATCCGCTGCGAAGCGACACGAGAGAGGGTGGAGATGAAATCCACTAGGATTGTGGTCATCGGTGCGGGAACGATCGGCTCCGCAATAGCGAGGAGCTTACTGAGCAGAGGCTTCGAGAAGATTACTGCCACCCGCCGACAAGCAGACCGTCTGAATGAGCTGGCAGATCTGGGTGTCGCAGTGACCTCTGACAACAAAAGGGCCGCAGGAGAAGCCGATGTGATTGTTCTCTGCGTGAAGCCATCAGACGCGCTCGAGGTGTTGGAAGAGATCAAGGAAGAAGCAGCGGGCAAGCTGGTGATCTCTGTGGCCGCTGCTCTGCCTCTGCAGCTCCTTAAGGGTAGGGCTCCACGGTCTAGGTTCATCAGGGCCATGCCGAACATGGCGGTCTTGGTGCGGGAGTCGTTCACAGCCTACTGTGTCGATAAGGACGTCACCGCCGAAGATAGAGAAAGGGCGAAAGAGGTCTTCGAGGCGATGGGGAGGCACCGTGAGGTCGTGGAGACGTACATGGACGCAATCACTGGGCTGAGCGGAAGCGCCCCTGCATATCTTGCCATAGTTGTGGAGGCCTTGATGTACGCTGGGCTGAAGGTTGGGCTGCCTCGTGACCTTGCGCTGGCCTCGTCGGCCCAGTCGCTGGTTGGGTTGGGCAAGCTGATCCAAGAAACGGGGAAGCATCCGGCGGAGCTCAAGGACTTGGTTGTCACCCCCGCTGGAGTCACCATAGAGGCAATCTACCAAGTTGAGAGCGGCGGCATGAGAACGGCCATCATGAACGGAGTGGAAGCTGCCACCAAGAAGTCGCAGACGATTGTTGAGAAAGTGATGAGAGACAACAGAGAGTCCGATTGAGATGAAGACCCCCCTCGATCGATCGACAACCTCAACTCCACGGTAAAAACAGCGATTGCTGTAACGATTGCGGCTATAGTTGGAGCTGCCATCAAGTTCCTCGCGCTCAGGTCAGTTCGAGAACCTCATACGGTCACCGTGACAACGACGATAACCCGAACATTGAAAAACCGACCATTTTGTTGTTGAAGATCCCGATGGAGATCGATCGATGTAAGGAAGAGTTTTATAAGAGACCTGTCAAAGTAGCCTGAAAAGTGATGTAGGGCTTGGATCACTCCGACCGAGTCTACGCGTGGTTTGAAAAACGTCGCAGAACGAAGGTTTTGGACCTAGCCCAAGAACAAATATCAAAGGCCCTTGACACGGTGACCTTGCTTCATCAGACGATTCAATACGTTTCCGAAGCAAAGAAGGAAGAGGCGATGCAGAGCATCGAGAGGCTCTTTGAGGTGGAAAACAAAGTGGATACGCTGCGAACTGAGGTTTTCAAGGAAATGACCAAGGGCGCAACTTTGTTTGCGGAGTACCGTGAAGACTTGATGCACCTCGTGAAACGCCTTGACACACTCGCGGACTACGTGAAAGATGCAGCAAGATGCGTGAAATTGCTTTGTGATTCCCAGATCCCGAAAGAACTCTGGGAAAACGCCGTTCACACGACGTCTAGTTTGGTAGATTGCGCCAGCGCCCTGGGTGGCAGCATTCAGAGAATCACAGCAGACCCAGCGGCAGCCATAGAAGGCGCCAAACAAGTTGAGCAGATCGAAAGCGAAATCGATGAAGACTACCTCCGAAACAAGTCTTTGTTCATTAAGTATGCCGAACAGATGAACTGTGGAGTTATGGTAATATTTGATAACCTGTTCGAGTTCATTGAAGAAGCTGCTGACATGTGCGCTGACACAGCCGACTACATAGTGGTACTTGCAAGCAGAGGATAAATCGACCGATGCGCAATCGATCCATCTTCTGATCGATCAAGTTCGTCTTGGCGTCTGAACTGATTAACCCTGAAGTCTTGAATATTCTTCCAGGCGATGAGTGTCGATCAAGATGTATCACACAATCATTCATTTTGAGATACCTACGGACAATGTGGAGAAACTTAGAAAATTCTACACCCAGCTTTTCGGATGGAACATAGAGAAATCAGAAGGTCCGGTAGACTATTGGATGATAGAGACAGTTCCGGTCGATGATCAGGGCGTACTCAAGGGTCCGGGTGTCAATGGAGGGATGATGGAGAAGCAGAATCCCGAGCATAAGTTCACTTACTATGTCCAAGTGGAGTCAGTTGACAAATACAGTAAGAAGATCGAAGAGTTGGGAGGCAAGGTCATAGCTCCTAAGATGGACGTGCCAAATGTGGGGTGGTGGGCTTTAGCCATCGACCCTGAAGGCAACCAATTTGCCATCTTGCAAGAAATGCAGAAGTGACATCGACCGATCGCACAACCGATCCGATACGCCCGTCCCTTCATCAATGAATTATCGCGCGCGATTTTCCTTTATTATTTCTAACAATTCTCTCAGATTGTGAATGATGAAGTCTGGCTTTGCTCGCCTCAATCTTTCTGCCGAGCTGAAGCCCCTGGTTGTCGCAACCGTCGTAACTCCCGCCTTCTTACCAGCAAGTACATCAATGGGGGTATCTCCCACATAGACAGCTTTTCTTGCTTCTTCTCGAAGTTGTTTCAGAGCCATTCTTATCTGCATCGGTGAGGGTTTGAGTTCCTCTCTCATCACATCGCTCCCGTATATTATTGTGTCGAACAGATCGTGTATGCGTCTCATCTTCAGCTCTTTCTCAACTCGATCTCTTGTCCCTCCGGTTACAAGTCCGACCTTGCAGCCCATGAGTTTGAGCGTGTTTAGTGTTCGAACAGAATCCGGAAACAACCTTGACCTCCGTTGATGGTAATGCCTTAACCAAGTTTCATCGGCCTTTTTCCAGGCGTTAATTGGGACCCCCATCTTCTGATACACTGGATACCAGTTCGGATTATACCAATCCAAAAACTGTTGGAGGGTGATTGTCGGAAGACCAAACTCCTTCGCAACGCCCTGAAATGCATGGAAATTTGCTTCCAGAGAATTGTTTAGAGTACCGTCGTAATCGAATAATATGACCTTCATTGTATTTCCCGTGTTTTTATCGAAGACAACGATGGTTCTTATCTTTTTCGCACTTCAACCTCCGTCATTTCTTATGCCGTTATGCAATTGGTTCACTTTCTATCGTATGTTGCTCTGGTGTCTATCCTGGTGTCGTTCGATCGATCTCAATCATCTTAATGTTGTTTGTGCGGTTTGAGGATGTCGGACAAGGATGTATGATCCACCAGCCTTTTCTTGGATAGGATGTGCAGAACTTTGACACCGCACTCTCTGTTGAGGTAGGTGGCGACGAAGCGACGATGACAACCACGTGGGCTGTCCTCCAAGCATAAAAGACACGTTCTCTGTTTCGCCGCCAAGGTCAGGAGGGTGATGAACACCTTTTCTGAAGCCTTCACTTTTGACATGGGCTTCGTAGCCGCCTCTTCTGTAGCCGCCCAGCTCTTCTCCCATCCAGATGTAGTCTATGCCTTCGGCTGGCAACCATCGACTTAGTTGTTCTCTCCGAAAGCGCTCCAGTTTTGAAGTGGGCCAGCGCCGAACGTCCATCACAACACCAACGTTATGCAGCTTCAGTAGGTTCAGAAGCGCCTCCTTGGTTCGCGAGCCGTACCCTATGGTGTAGATCGTCAAACTGGCTTGCTTCACCGCGCATGCATCCTTCGTCCACCCCACGCCGAGTGCTCTATTAAGGACGACGTTCCGTTTCCGATACACAAGCTTCCACCCTTACTCCGCCCTCTTTCTGCATCGCATCAATAAGCGCCTCGCTGATCGACACGTTATCCAACCCGCACGGATTGTGGAAAACGTAAGAGTGGGCAATGAGGAGGAAGTCATAAGTAGGGGGTTAGTTATATGATTGGCATGAGTAGCCATAAGAAAGCCTTGCCTGGTGTATTGGTTGGTTCACCCAATCTGAGCGCGCAAGAACTGTTGGTTGCGAGAGAAATGGCCCGATCGAACAAAATCAAGCACTGAAAATGGAGTGAGTATAAGATGGTTGAAGTTAAGCTTGGTAAAGAATATGTGACCTTCAAACTTGAAGGTGCACAGAAGTTTCTGGCCTTGAAAAACAGGGTCAGGATACCCTTGAAAAACATAGACAGTGTCTCAACTGAAACTGTGAAGCCTTTGTGGTTCGCCGGCAAAATAGGAAGTCATATGCCTCCGATTTTTTGGGCAGGGACTTTTTGGACTAGAGAAGGAAAGGCGTTCTACTACGTTAGAAATAGGTCCAAATGTATAACCTTGAAACTGAGGAACCATGAATACTCAAAAGCGGTCGTGGAAGTGGACGATAAAGAAAGCATAGCAAGCACCTTGAGAAAACTAATAAAGTAATGAACGGCATCGAAGATTTTAATTGTTGAGCTGTAGATGTATTGACATGGTCGATCGATAGTGTTGGTGGTCGGCCAGGACTTGGGGAGAAACCAATTGATCAGTGCGGCTGTGATGCCTGGGCCCGAGAGGATGGTGGAGGTCCGAGGTTTCCCTGAGCCAAAGATGGAACCGGGCGCGGTGCTGCTCCGAACCCTATTCAGCGAGGTCTGCGGCACTGATGTTCATCTACATCACGGACGGTTGCCGGGGGTTCCGTACCCGATAATTCCAGGGCATGTCAGTGTTGGGATGGTTGAAAGGGTGCAAGGAGATGTTGCCTATGTCGATGGGGGTTTCGTGAAAGATGGTGATCTCGCCACTTTTCTTGATGTCCATGAGACCTGTGGCAAGTGTTGGTTCTGTCTCGTGGCGAAGGCACCAACCCGCTGCCCCAATCGAAGCGTGTATGGCATAACCTACTCCGCTGAGGAAGGCTTGCTGGGCGGCTGGAGCGAGAAGATCTACCTCAAGCCTGGGGTGAAGATGCTGAAGCTTCCGGGGAAGGTGTCACCGAAGAATTTTATCGCGGGTGGATGCGGGTTACCGACGGCGATTCATGCTATAGAGAGGGCGTCGATAGGGTTGGGGGATGCCGTTGCTGTGCAGGGCAGTGGTCCGGTTGGACTTTGCGCAGCGATGTTGGCGAAGCTGAGCGGTGCCTTCAAGGTCATAGTCCTGGGAGCCCCCGAAAGAAGGCTGAGGCTGGCTGCTAGGATCGGCACAGATCATGTTATCGACATTCGAGAGGACAGTGAGGAGGAGCGGGTCCAGCGAATCCTGTCGCTCACTGATGGTCGTGGTGCAGACATCACAATAGAAGCTACAGGTGTTCCTTCAGCGGTGCGTGAAGGGATGCGGATGACGAGAGACGCGGGAAGGTATGTGGTTGTCGGCCAATACGCGGATGCAGGGAACGTGGAGATCAATCCCCACCTAGACATCAACAGAAGACACCTTGATTTGAGAGGGTGCTGGGGCACAGACTTCAGCCACCTATACAGAGCGGTCAAGCTGGTCGAGCGTTACCACGATCGGTTCCCGTGGAGCGACTTCATAACCAAGGTCTATGGTCTCGATGAAGCCAACCAGGCGCTCGCGGATGTTGAAGAACTGAAAGTGGTAAAGGCGGTTATCAAGCCTTAGGGAGAATTGCATATGGAAACGTCGAGTCTTTCGGATCTCGAGAAGTATCTGAAGTCTGCGGGTATATGGTACCGATTCATAAGAAAGCCGGAGACCATACACACCAGAGACGCGGCGCGGGTCTCTGACCTTGATCTTCATCGCGTGACCAAGAACCTAGTGGCTGTGACGGAGAACGGTGAGAACGTTCTTCTAATAGTTCCCGGGGATCGAAGAGTGGACTTGAGAAGAGCGGCGGCTTTGCTCGGAATCAAGAATGTGAAACTCGTACCTTTTGAAGAGGCGGAGAAGATCAGCGGCTACCCGCCTGGTGCAACCCCCTCAATCGGGCACAAGGAGACGTTGCGAACAGTTCTGGACCAAGAGCTGCTCCAGTTCGAGACTTTCTTCTGTGGCGGAGGCACTCGGGAAAAACTAGTGGAGCTTCGAGTCGACGAAGTTTTGCGCATCAGTGAAGCTATCGTTGGCGAGATCTCCAAGTAGCGCACGTTCTTTGCGCCAACGCCACATCAGGTTGCATCACTTCGCACATAAGCCATGGGTCTTTGGTCCCCCCTCAAGAATATATAGCGCAGCCAAGGAAAATGTGCCCGACACATCCATGCAGCCGCGGCAGGGCGACAATGCCATTGAGGTGCAGAAGCTCACAAAGATCTACAGCGGCAAGCGAGGCAGACCTGACGTTCTTGCGTTGGATAAGGTGAGCTTCCACGTTGGCTGGGGAGAGTTCGTCGCTCTGCTGGGTGAGAACGGTGCCGGAAAAACCACGGCCATAAAGATCCTCTGCACCCTCGTGCTGCCTGACGACGGAGAGGCTAGGGTCGCCGGACACGATGTCGTGAAGCACGCAGACACCGTTCGGAGCAAGATCGGTTGGATGCATGGTGAGACAGGAGGTCGCGCCCTCTACTGGAGGCTTAACGCCTGGGACAACCTGAAGTTCTTCGCGTATCTACAGAACATTCCTCGTGATGAAGCCTCCAGACGCATCAAGGCGTTGATAACATACTTCGACATCGAGGAGTACGCGAGCAAGCTGGTGAAGGACTACTCTACAGGTATGAAGGTGCGGCTGATGCTCGCGAGAACCTTCCTCTCCAACCCTGATGTGTTACTTCTTGACGAACCGACTATTGGGCTGGACACATCGGCGGCCTACGAGACGCGTCGACTGTTGAAGCTGGTGAACGAGGAGCTGGGTCGCCCCATCCTTTTCACCAGCCACAACATGTTTGAGGTGGAGAAGCTCTGTAAGCGGTTGATTCTGGTCCATAAGGGGCGAGTCATCGCCGAGGGACCCCCCTCACGCTTGACCTCCGAGTTGTCCAAGGGGGACACGGTTGAGGTGAAGGTGGCGTCCACTCCTGATGCACTGGAGATACTCGTTCAGGAGGGATTGGTTCGAGAGTTGCTAAAGACCGAGTTTGACGGCGAAGCGTCGACTGTGATCGCCGCTGTTCGTGATCTGCGGCAGGCATTCTCGGACATCCCAGGTTTTCTCGTGCAACACGGCTTCCGCTTGATTTCGATAAAGATAGCCGAGCCTTCCCTCGAGGAGGCTTTCATCAGGCTTACGCGGGAGTGATGCTTCTGAAAGCTGAAGAGATTCTTGCCACGATCAAGAGCCCGTACAGGAGGAGCAGATCCTGGTTCAGGCAGGCGTGGGGGGTGTTCTGGGCTAACTCGAAGGTGCTCTTCTCCTACAGGACCTGGGTGGCGACAGAGTTGATGGGTATGCCCATCTCCGTGGCGATCTACTTCTTCACCGGCATGCTGGTCAGGAAGTCCTCCCTGGCTCAGGCGGGCTACGGCACCGATTACTTGAGCTTCGCCCTGATCGGCGTCTCCATGACCAACTTTGTCTGGGTGACGATCGTCAGGCTGAGCCACATAATACAACACGAGGTTGAAGACGGGACCCTAGAGGTAGTTCTCTCATCCCCCACACGTATGTCCGCCTATCTTGTGGGACAGAGTTTTCGAGGTCTGCTCCTCGGAGGAATCTTCTTCGTCGCCTCAATGCTCGTCGGCACCACTTTCTTTGAAACAAGTCTTCGAACGGACATGTTCTCACTTCTTTCTGCGGCCGCTCTGATCTTGTTCACCCTCTTTGCCAACCTCGGTATCGGCGTGCTCGCTGCAGCCGTGATCTTGGTGTACAAGAAGGGAGATCCAGTGGTGTTCATAGTCTCGGCGCTCACAGAGTTTCTCTCGGGTGTGGTTTATCCGCTGAGCCTGCTGGAGGGATTTCCAGTGCTGCATCAAATATCACTGGTCTTGCCTTACACCTACGGCCTTGACGGCGCCCGCCGCCTCTTGTTGAAAGGAGCGACCCTCCAGACCTCCATGGTTGTGTTCGACTTTCTGGTGCTCTTGCTCTACGTTATCTTGCTCTACCCCACAGCATTCTACGCTTTCCGGCTAAGCTTCGACAGAATTCGACGCGAGGGTACGACAGCGTCCTACTAGGAGGGTGAGGTCCTTTGGTGGATGCGAGTGGGATTCTCGAGATCCTGCGAGAACGTAGGAGGACAGGTGGGCTTTCGCTTCCTTGGAAGATCTACGCCTTCATCGTGCGAGACTTCAAGACTTGGCTCACCTACCGGTTGTGGTTGATGCTGGATGTAGCTGGCACGCTGTTCAACATCGCTGCATACTTCTTCTTCAGCAAGATCGCCACCGAGCAGATGCTGACGCAGGCAGGGTATCTGGGCGGCTACTTCTCCTTCGCCGTGGTGGGCATAGCCTTCCAAGAGTACGTGAGCTTCTCGTTCAACGGCGTCATCCGCTCCATTAGAGATGAACAGGTGCGGGGCACCATGGAGACCGTGCTGTCCACCACCACCGTCGCCACATTCCTCACAGGGTCCTCAGCCTTCCGTTTCATCGAAAGCACAATCTTCTTGGTCGCCTCCATGGCCGTCGGAATAGGACTGGGCGCAACATTCACGAATGACCCTGCGGCCCTCCTCTCCACCGCACTGATTCTTGTGTTAGTCGTAGCCAGTCACCTGCCCATCGGAATCCTCGGCGCAGCGGTCTCCATGAAGACCAAGCTGGGCGACCCTGTGGCTCAGATCTTCTCTTGGTTGACGCAGCTGCTATCGGGCATCCTCTATCCCTTGAATATCATCCCCCAATGGTTGAGACCGTTCACCTTGTTCACTCCGTTGACCTACTCCCTGGAGGCGGCTCGCCGTTGCCTGATCAACGGAAACAACCTTCTCCACCCTGCCGTGTACTCGAATGTCTTCTATCTTCTACTCTACATCGTAATTGCTTTCCCAGTCTCTCTCTACGTATTCAAGCGGTCATTCGAGAGCGTCCGGAAGGATGGGGAGCTCGGCCATTACTGAGCTTCAATCGCGCGGCTCAAAATCGAGGTACGATCCGAAAATGGTTAAGAAAGACTTTCCCAGCTTCGCGTCGATCGATCGGAACTCAATGGCTCGAAGTGTGAGCTACGCGCTTTCGTTGGTAGTGTCGGCGTGCTTTTGCCCGATTGCCGCAGTCTTTCATGTCGCACCACCTGCGGCTACGGTTTCGACTCATATCCAGGAACAGCCAGCCGCAGTCTTTCGCTGAACACTTGCTGATTCTCTCCAGCTTGTCGGAAGTCAGTAGATCCGCTGCGGAGCGTGATATTGGCCAGAGCATCTGGTCAAGTGCGCTCTCTTCGACGGCATAGATCAATGAGTAGCCGCCATCTGTTGGCATGATCTGCATTCGGGTCATTGCCTCGTGTAGTTCGGTGTTTAGGGTGGTTAAGTCTGAGGCGTTTGGCGAGATGTGACTCGCGATTGCTGAGAAGATTTGGTAGACGGCTTCCCGCAGCGTGATAGCGCGTTCGAGAACTGCTTTTGCTGTTTTGGGATGCAGTCTTGCTTCCTGAAGAAGCTGCCGGGCTTCGCCGTCAGTCAGGATGCCTACATGTCGACTCCACGAAATTAGGTCGGAGTAGCTGTTGAGCCCTTCTTCTGGATGGTCGCTGCCGTGCCAGTCCGCGGTGTTGGCGAAGTCCAGACACAGCCAGCCGCCTATGAGCTTAGTACTGCCTACATCCATTTCTCTCTGAGGCATGCTTATTCTAACCACCTAAATAGGCTTTCGGTGGATAGGTTTATATCTAACCCCCATAACCCCCGTAGCAGGTTAGGTGACGCGGAACATGGATTGGAGGAAACGAAACAAGGAGCTGGGTTTGCCAGGCCCCCATGGATGGCTCGGGTTTTTGAGAAGGGTGGCAGGGGTGCTAACACACTTCAATCACGAGTCCTTGAGAGCCTCGTCGCACACGCAGCTAGCCTCCGATGCGGGCAGGAGATCCGTTGCTATCACGAAGGCGAATCTCGAGGCGTGGAGAGCCCAGGCTTACCAGGCCTACTGGCGGACGCAAGCCAGATAGCGATCAAAGGAACGAAGGAGCGCTTGTTATGATCGCGAGAATTTGGCGAGGCGTCACAAAGGAGCCTAAGGCTGAGGAATTCTTCAGTTACATGCTAAAGACTGGTGTGAAGGGTTTGCGTGCCACTGAAGGCAATCTTGGAGTGCTGGTTTTACGGCATGTTAACCGAGAACATGTGGAGTTTCTCCTCATCTCCCTGTGGAAGTCATTTGATGCTATTCGCCGGTTTGCTGGGGACAACATTGATAAGGCCGTTTACTACCCAGAGGATAAGAAGTATTTGATCGCACTTGAACCAAAAGTCGTGCACTACGAAGTCCTAGTTGGCCCTAAACAATTTGTCAGCGACCATGAAACCGCCAGCGACTCTGCTGCAGGAATTTAGTTTGAAAGGAGATTGGATATTGGCTTTAGCGCAAGATCGATCGATCGAAAGAGTAACGGGAGAACTGCGTTCCCGGCTGGCGGAAAAGGGATACCAGAGTCGGACGGTGTCAGTTCAGCATCTTCGTGACCTGCAAGAAGGAATCGAAGGAAACCGGTCGCTCGGTCTTTTCAATGAAGAATTCTACCAGGAACGCCTCACCTTCTTCGCTTTCACCCCTCCCAACCTCATGCGGGAAGCCACATCTATGGTTGTGGTCGCGGTCCCCCGGCCTCAGACCAGGGTTATCTTCACCTGGCAGGGAGAGTCCATGCCGGTCATAATGCCGCCCACCTACGCCGCTTACCGCGAGACGGACAGACGGATCGAAGATCTTCTGTCCGCAGCTCTGAATCCCGAAGGGTATCGGGTGGCGAAGGCCGCGCTGCCTCAAAAATACCTGGCCGTCTGCAGCGGGCTGGGCGAGTACGGCAGAAACAATATTTGCTACGTCCCGGGCATGGGGAGCTTTCATCAGCTTGCAGCATTCTACACCGACCTTCCATGCTCAGAAGACGGCTGGCGGAAGCCGCAGATGATGGAGAGGTGTCAGAGCTGCCAGGCTTGCCTCAAGAATTGCCCGACGGGCGCAATAACCTCGGAGCGTTTTCTTATCCGTGCCGAGCGATGCATCACATTCCACAACGAACGACTAGGCGAATTCCCTCCTTGGATAGACCCTTCTTGGCACAACTGCGTCGTCGGGTGTCTTCGCTGTCAGTCTGTATGCCCTTTGAACATTAGTTTCCGTGAATGGATTGAGGAAGGCGACGTCTTCTCTGAGGATGAGACCAATCTAATCTTGAACCGTGTTCCACAGGGTCGCCTTCCCTCTAAGACTGTCAAAAAGCTGGAAAAGCTAGACCTGATTGAGTACCTAGATGTCCTACCGCGCAATCTGGACACGCTTTTGAGAAGAGAAAACCACGCGCTGAGAAGTAATAGCACAGGCGCGGATCGATCGAGAGAACTACTGAGTTAAGAGCTACTGATTGGAGAACAGCATTTTCAAATTACTGATGTGTAGGGTGCTCCGACTTGAACTCAAAGGTACCTGAACTAGTGTAGGTCTCTCATATCCCTGAATATGGCCATACTTATTGTGTCAGCAGATGACTTGGATCATAGTCGGCATGGTTTGGATAATTCTAACCTCACAATCCTTCGCTCCCACGATCTGTAGATCTACGCGTTCTGGCAATAGGACTCTTATGAATCCGATGTCGTCTGCCGAAAGCCAAACATCGATCGATACCAGTAACTCTATCAATCGATCGACTCATTCGGCTATCATTCCTTTCAGTTCGTCGATCGTGATCTGGGGTCTCGGACGGCACTGAGCATGAATACACCTACACCCGCGATGGCCGCCGCTAGGAGGAAAACCGAGGGGTGTTGGTAGAGACTTATCAAGACGCCGCCCAAGAGAGGAGCCGCGGCGGAGAAGGGCGATGTAAGCGCGGACCCCGCAGCGAAGTATGTGGGCCTGTTCCTGGGCCCGGCGAATTCGGGCAGTATGGAAAGCCAAGATACGATTGATGCGCTGGAGGCCGCTCCTGCCAAGGCGAAGACCAGGTCGAAGGCTAGGATGGACCGCGCAAGGGCCGCAGCCAATGCGGCGGCGATTCCGCAAGTGCAGCCCAGTTGCATGGCGAGCTTGTGTCCCTTCTTGTCCCCCAGGTAGCCCCAGAGCAGGTTGGTGAACACCTGCACCCCAAGGAAGATGAAGGTGAAGACCCCGATCTGGTCACCGGTGGGGTGCAGGAGATCGATGGCATAAGCCGTGTAGAAGGCCGTGGCCATACCGATGAAGTTCAGCAGTACTTGACTCACGATGAAGAGGCAGAAATCCCTGTCCCCCCGCAGAACGGTGGGTAGGCGACGCAGGTAGGTTCCCAAGCCTGTTCTCGGCTCGGCCGGTTGCCTCCCGGGCTCCCTCACCGAAGCCATGAACCCCCAAGACAGAAGCACCAGCAGGAACGCCGCCAAGAAGCAGAAAGCGAACCCATTCTGGAAACCATATGTATCGAGGAAGAATCCTGCGGCCAAGCCTCCGAACGCTCCCAAAGCTGTGCCGACTGAGTTGGCCAGGCCAAAGTACTTGCCCCTTACGCGCTGCGACACCGCCCTTGCCACCAAGTCCGCCCAAGCGGGTGACGTAAAGCCCCCAGACGATGTAATTACGAGGTAGAGTAGGAAGAAGGAGGGTAGAATCCAGGGGAGCCCAGATGAGCTCGCGAAGAAGACGAGAAGCGCGAGCACAAGCCAAGGAATACGTTCTCCAGCAGTTATCTTCAACATGTAGGGTTTCGCTCGACTCAAGCCCTCCACATGGTTTGCCACCAATACCTGAGGGAGGTTGTGGCCCAAGGCCCAGATAGAGGTAATCAGGCCTACCGCCAGGTTTGAGTCGGTGAAGCTTCGCACGAAAGTCGGGAGGATGGTGACCGAGGATACAAAGCTCATCCCCACACTAAATGTGATCCAGTCCCCCGTCAACACTAGGAAGTTCCAGCGAGCATTCTTGTTTGAGTCCTCAGTCACCTAGATCAGCCGCCGAGAGTTCGCTCAAACGTTTGAATATGCGAATATTAGGTTATACATGAGGGGCAAGATAGTGGAAAGCTGGAAGGCTACCTCTTATCGATTCATGTCGGATCAGCAAATTATACTTGCTATTCAAGTTTCTTGACCATTTGGATGTATTTTTCTGTTCCGGCTTTCTTTCGATACGCAAGAAGGCCTGCTCTCATGAAGGCGCTTTTCTGTCCATGCTCTGGATCATACTGGTCTACAAACAGCTCGCATGGAAAGTCAGTGCAGAGTCCACAATGTTCAGCTTCATGACTTGCGGCACAAGAGAATAGCTTACACTCACCCCAGAATGGGTGCCCTTTCTGGGTGTAACATCCCGGACAATGCGGAGCCCTTTCTTTCTTGAAGTAGGAACAGTATCCACAGTGAGTGCCGCAGGGTGCGAGTATTTTGCTGGCCAATTCAATCGATCGAAAGTCATCTTCTCCGGCAATAAGGCTTTGTGACTTGAGGGGGGAGGTAGCGTGGATCGAATCGATCGCTTTTCTATTCTTCTGACGGTTTCACATACAAGCCTGGGTTCCTGTGAGAGAAGAATTCTCGGGGAACGAGCAGCACCGATTGATCGATCGATATGTACCTTCCCTACGGCTCGCGCTAGATCGATCGATCACGTATATGGGGCGTCTCTTAGCTCGCTCTGTTGAGTGAATATGTCTGGGAATGGTTTGAATGGACGTCGTATTTCTTGCACACTGGACTCAATTTATTCCGATGAAGCTTTCTCGATCGATGCACGGAAGTTCGCCGACAATCCATCAGAGGAGTATTCTTCGACTGTGTCCAGCAGCGCGTCGAGACATGTTGGTCTCCCCTGTCTCCTAGTGTGCAGATCGATGTCAAACTCCGTCCTCACGGGTCGAGCTTTCCCTGGTCACGCAGCAGCCGCAGGGCTGTAATGGTCGTTTCCACCGTTGAGTAATGCGGATCTGGCCAGATGCCGTCCTCGCTCTGTAGTGTCAGCAGCCGTGCAACACCTTCTTCCACCAGCGGGTCTTCGACTGAAAACTCGGCACCATCCAAAGCGTCCAGCAGCCAGGTGAGCGGCTGGGCTCCGAGATGAGGAAGCCACTCCAGCGCCGTTGCATGCAAGCGTTGATACAGCGAGACGCTCAGCCCGATGGTTGTCGGTTGAAGGCACAACAACGCCCACAGGTTGTACCAGGTTCCAGTGATGAGTTTCCAATCCGTCCAATGTTGCTCAAGCCACCGTAGGGCTGGCTCAGTGATCGGGTGTTCTCTACAGCCAAGGGAAAAGAGACGGCTGGGGACGGCTGCTGTGAAATAGAAACGGTCTATGAGCGTCTCTTCCTGCAGCCATTCCTGTGGTGAGTGGGCCAGTTTGGCTTCGGTTTCGTAGAACGATCCATCCGAAGCCTGGATGGATGCCAAGAACTCCAGAGCATGAGCCATCTGCGGATTGTCGCCTAACCCGAACTCGCGTAGCCAGCGTAGGCAGTGGATGGTTCCGCCCAGCGAGCCAATTCGTTCAGGTTTTTCGTCTGGTGCATTGTAATCCCAACTTCCATCCGGGAACTGGTAGTAAGCCAAGACTTCTTCCGCTTCGCCCAGCGTATAGGGCTCGCCCAGCGCTCGACGAAGCCGGAGCTGATCTAGTCGGTTGCCTCTTCGTCGTATGAATGTAATCGCTTTGTTCCAATCCGCCAAATCGCGTCTCTTCATAAAAGAGCATGCCGCCTTATACAATATATGTGAAGTTCGCTCTTGTTCCAGTCTTGTGGGATACATGAGCTCGGCATCACCTCCGGTTCCCTGCGTACGATCGACCGCGGGGAAAGCCTTAGACAAGTCCGAAACCATGAGAGGAGCCGCACGTGGGCGTTTCCGCGATTGATCGATAGATATCGATCATCCTATTATGTCGAGAAAACAACAGCTACAGATGATAATGGCGGGAGCGTCGATTAAGAAATGAGGTTCATAAAGGTGAGCGGGGTTAGAAAGGCGGTGGCAGGTTACAGAGCGGGGGAAGAGTTCTTCAAGGCGCTGGATAGGCAGGTAGGAGTGCAGATCAAGACGGCCACTATGAGAGCAAAGGCGAACAAACGAAAAACCCTGAGGGGCTGCGATCTCTAGCAATCGATCGAGATCGTCGATCTTCATCACACTATGTGTCCTTCGTTCCATAGAATTCCTCCTATTGATCAATCTTTTGTTAAACATGTTCTCTAGGTTGTGAAGCGCGCCAGTGAAGGTGCTAGGAAGCTTATTATCCACTGCGTTCTAGCTAGCATAGGATCGATCGATCGGAAGTTGGATGCGATTATGAAGGCGGCAAGAGCGCTCAAGGACTTCGAAAGATCTCACCCCGAAAATCCGTGGCGTCGGAGAGAGCGGTTTTTTCAGGATTCATGGACGGCGAGATGAGGTGTTGGATCGATCGATCATGAGGTGACTGTCAGTGGGAGAAGAGACGTACATCCTTTGCGCATACTGCGGGGTGAGGAACTTGGAGACGAACACATGCTGCGTCGGTTGTGGCCGCAAGCTGTACAAGCGTAGGGTGCACAGCATGGAGGTCTATCGATCGATCGGTCTCAAGGTCGCTCTCGTCGTTGCTTTTGTTGTGGTTGGTGCTGTCGCTCTTTCGGCTCTGTATCTTGGTGTTCTGTCGGGTGAACGGGCTGCCTCGGTCGATCGATCGAAGCTTGCGCTTGTTGTGGGTGATGTAAGGGTGGCTGACCATTGGCATCGAGGGGCTGATGACCTGCCTGAAACGAGTTCGATGCTTTCTTTCTCTGTGTCTGAGGAGCATAGGAGGGTGTTTGATGGGAATGTTACGGTCACTGTTGACGGAGCTGTGGTGTATCAGACGATGTATGGGGGTGGATCACGCTATGGGTTTGAGGTCTCGGGAATTACCTCAGCTTTTGATACGACTCATACGGTTATGGTTTCTGTTGCGGCGCTTGGGGGTGAGCGGGTGGAGGAGAGTTTTGACTGGAACCCGGTGTTTCCGAGGAGCCCGATTGTGAATGATTCGTGTTATTCGCTGATGATAACGCCGAGGGAAGAAACAGTTGTGGCAGCTTTGGAGGATATCAAGGAGTCTAGTTCGTGGTTGCGGTCGTCGGAGCCTGATTGGATGTTTCTGAAGGATTGGGTTTCGACCCATGTGCGGTATGATTGGAGCAAGGTCCGGGATTACGATCCTGATCTTGTGAAGCCGGATGGGGCACCGCCATATGACCCTAGTATTGGCAGCAGGTGGGACTTTCCGTTTGAGACTATCGGTAGGGGGTTGGGGGTCTGTAGGGATTACGCGGTTCTTTACTGTTCGCTGTTGAGGGCGAGCGGTTGGTCGCCGGACAATGTGTATATTGGTTTGAGCACGCGTCATGCCTATGTGCTGATGCATGCTGTTCCGGAGCTGCCGCGTGAGTTGGGCTGGTTGATCCTTGAGCCTCAGGGTGGCGGGTGGAACCTTCTTAAGATATCGGAGCTGACCGATCCGCTGATTGGGGTTTATGACACTAGATACTATTTCAATGATTGTGGTTTTCATGCAGGCGTGCCTTGGCGCGATTAGCCATGTACGAGCCGATTGTCAAGGAAACTGCGATCGATCGATGCCAATGTTAGCATATGTAGCTCGTCCATCATTCCGCAGAATTCTGGCTATGTCCATATGAGTATCATCCATTTTTGATCCATCGTTAGGTTGGGAAAGATTTGACGATCTCGATCTACTCCAACAGTAACCATCGATGGATTTTCTATCTTGAGATAGAAATTCGTCGGCGGAGTCGTTTTCCTAGGAGTCTCTGAGCTGCTTGCACCGGATTCGAGTTGTGCTGAGCCGCAGAAGCGTCTCGGTCGCCGACTCCGGGGGTCTGCTGGCCGAACGATCGACGTCCTAAGTGGGTGTCGTTTCAGAATGGCATCCTTTGCCTCTTTTTCGCTAAGGTCTGGGCATTCAAGAGCGCGGCAGCAGGATTGGCTGACCGATCGGATACTTCTATAAGATCAGTCTTCCGAAAGAAGCTCGCAAAACGTTGAACGAAAAATGAAAGGGGGAGCGAGGTCCTATGATGGAGCCTCGCTCTATTTCTCCTTCTTCGTTACCCGGCCAACTACCAATCCTATGATCAGCGCGACGATGGCGGCCCCAGCTATGCTTATTGGCTCCATTGTCGGTATTTCTTTCTCGACGGTCGTTGGTCTTTCAACCGTTGATAGCGACGTTTTCTCGATCGTAGTTACCACTGTTTTCTCGACAGTCTTCGTCGTTACTGCTGTGACGGGGGGTTTGATTACGATCCCTAGGTCTCCGAATATCTTGGACGTCGGTACTTTTAGTGCATCTATCC
>JBGVSY010000037.1:0-3093 GCA_041862235.1 Nitrososphaeria archaeon
TGAACTGTTCGCGACGTTTTCCCTGCTTTTTAGCTATTCCTTTGGTTGGGATTGACCGATCCACATCTTGTTCTAACATAGAGGAATCGATCGAATCGATACGATAAGATCGATTTCCCGACCGAGCCTAGAATACGGCTTCGGTTGAGGGCTTCGGCGACGGCGCTTTGCAGACCACGTACATTGTGTTGAACATGGGGTGGGGGATTTTCCCGGAAACCTTTTCGCTGTGTGGGTGGGCGAGAACGTGCTTGCGGAGCCCGGAGATTATTTCAACATATTTGTCAAGGTTGAAGAGGGCGTTGTCTCCGCCATATCCGTAGCCTCTGAGGAAGATGCAGGTCTCTCCTTCGGCCGGGATAAGGAGGCATCTGCCGCCTATGTCCTGGCAGCTCACAGTCATTGTGCACTTGTGAGTTAGGCTTACGACGGTGGAGCCGTAGATGCTGCGGTCGATGTTTCCAAGCAGCTTCCTGTCGGCGTTCAGTGAGGCTAGCAGCGGTTCCTGCAGTCGTGGGTCGTGCAGGAGTTCTTTCTCATTAAACGGCAACGTAGTTAGAGGTAGAAAGGCTCTCTCCGTGCCCTTGAGGAAGCCCTTCCCAACGTTCCTGAACAACAGGGTGTAAGGGATTGACACGGGCGCTAGACTGCCCGCTAACAACGCTCCGCAATAGACAACTCGTTTCTCGAACGACGCGCCGAACGGAGTGCCCTGGTAGAGTTCCTGGGTTTGCACCATCGTTATGGGGTATCCTTCGTTGTCGTTAAAGCGGGTGACGATGGTTCCAGCCTTTCTTTGCCTAGGGTCTGATCCCCAGAGGTCGATATGGCTTGTCGACAGCCCCAATTTTCCGAGCTTCTTGTCCAAGGCTTTCTTGAAATCCTTGCTTCGTTTGTCTATCTGTTTCTGAATGTCCTCAACCTTTCGGTCTTCCTGTCTTCTATCATATTCACCCTTCTTTTCCTTCAGCTTGTCGAGGATTCCCAACTTTCCATCTACCTCCGACCAGAGAAGGAATCTGGTTTCGCCGGATTCTCACCGGCTCATCGGGGAGGTCGATGTGTACATTGTGCCCAGGGTGGCAGCGGTTTTAGCGCGTTTCTTGCGTATATGATATTAACCTATGAGAATCGCATTTTCCTCTGTAGGATAACCTCGAGTTCTTCCATGCATTGTACCGATCGATCCCCGGGCTCCGCTCAATCGAGCAGAGCTGGAGCATTGTGGTAGGGAATGCGTCGTGCTAACATGGGCCGATCGCCTGGCGCCTTGCAGCCGGTCTCCGGAGGACCTCACCCTGTCCAGCCCGACTGCAGCCGGTTGGAGTTTCCTACAGGAGCAATGCTCGCAAGGATGGATCGATCCCGTAGCTCTTGAGCAACCGCTTCATGCTCTACACTGCCAATTCTGCCTCTCTTTTCCCCTTGGGTTCATCGAAGTTTTTGTCGACGCGGTCTTCAGGGGTATCGATCTGTTTTCAGGGAGTTCACGGGGGAGGCAGGGCCGTATCTAGGGTATCCTGCCAGTCCTCTGGCATTATCTCTATGGTGTCGGTGAAGTCAGTTGGGTAGTGCTCTTCTTGGTATGTCTCCCAGTCGGTGACGGGCACCCATACTTCGCCTACCAATTCCTCCATTCGTCGAGATGTGATCACGTGTTGGCCGTAGAAGACTTGAAGGTGGTAGATTGTTTCGCCGTCATTGGTGTAGTATGCTTCGAAGGTATCCTGCCAATTTCTGGTAGCCACCGTGTAGTTCCATCGGTGTGTTGCGTTTATGGGTTCAGGGGTCCCTGCCTCGTAGACCCATTCAGTATATACTATTGGATAGTCGGTGTAGGAGTCGAGGATGAAGTCTGTGCCGAAGGGGTAGGTCTTCCAGAAGAGGGCGCCCTCTAGGTTTTCTTGAGTCTCCATGTTTTCTTTCTGGGACACGGTCGAGTATTCATTTGGCTCTAGTCTAACGGACTTTGAGTAGACCGCCGGCCATTCCGGTAGGGCGACACCCGTGCTCGTCCACCGGTATCCTTCTTTGTAGATGTAGGCGACATATGTCCTACCCTTGTCGAGAAGGAAAGATGCCTCACCATGTTTGTCGGTAGTTCCAACGGCAACGATGCCTGTGAGAAACATCAGCGGCAAATCTTGGAGCTTCGCTATGTCGGTTCTAAAGATGTGCTGTCCATCAGAATTGTTCATCTCGTGAATCCAAAGATTATACCCAAGATAGTCTGGAAATTCGCTCTCAGCGAATTCAGCATATACGGCCAGAATCCTCAAGTCAGTAACGAGTAGTTCGATGCCGCTCTCCTCGGTAGGAACAAGGACATCAGGATGTGTTTCTGGGTCCGTTCCAACTACGCCCGACTCAACGAGGGCTATAGTTGCGTTCACAATACGCATCTGGTTTCCACTAGAACCTTCGGCCAGGCCGACAACATGGAAGAAAGCATAGTTTTGCCCTTCTGGCGGGGCCTGCTGAGGCCACTCATATGCAAAACCTGCCGGCATTAGGACTAGTGTAGCAAACAATATCGCCAGAATCAATGACCTTCTCAATCTGAATCGCGCGTCGGGTAGATAGATCTGTCATAAGTATGCTGTTCAGATTCTCCTGAACCGCTGCAATTTACCAGAACGCCGATCGATCGGAAGATTAGTCGACCAACCAATCGACAAATTTTTTTCATTAGTTCAGACCCCATTTTAGGCTACAAAGGAGAGTTTGATCGAAGGATGGCTGAGCCGATCGATCTTGGTAAGGCCTTTAACGTCCTCTTCGATCGATCATCGATGCAGACGGTCACTTTGCCAGGAATGCGGGGAAGCTAGAGCCTTTTGCCGGCATAATGCTCCATCTGCGGTCAGAATGCTTATATTCGCCCCACTGGCTGGCGAACGTGCATGTTGCGGGATCACGGCTTGACCGAAATCGAGGACTCGTTGAACTTGCTCCCTCAATCGTACATCACCATCCGCAGTGTCCGGATGAGGGCTGTTCTCAAGGTGCAGTCGGAGATATGTGCTGCCATCAGGGAGTTCTTGAGAGAACAAGGCTTTCTCGAGCTCCTGCCGCCTATCGTGGGACCCGTCA
>JBGVSY010000038.1:0-3441 GCA_041862235.1 Nitrososphaeria archaeon
ACCACGGTAACAGAGCTGAACGCCATCGCAGCAGCAGCGAGAAACGGAAGGAAGCCGTAGACCTCCGGCCCGAAAAAGGGGACAAGCGCTCCCGCAGCAATCGGGATCAAAGCTGAGTTGTAGGCGAAGGCCCAGAACAAGTTCTGCTTAATCTTTCTGACGGTGCTCTTGCTGAGCCTTATAGCTGTAACCACGTCTCTCAAGTCTTCTTTCACCAATACGACCCCGCCTGTCTCCTTCGCTATGTCGGTTCCACTTCCGATCGCCATACCCACATCGGCTTTTGCCAGAGCTGGAGCATCGTTCATTCCATCTCCCACCATGGCGACTGTCTTCCCCTCTTTCTGAAGGCGTTCGATCACCGCTTCCTTCTGCTGAGGAAGCACATCAGCGATCACCCTGTCTATGCCAAGCTTTCTCGCAATCGCCCTCCCAGTCCTTTCGTTATCCCCTGTAAGCATCACCACGCCTATCCTCATCTGCTTCAACACCTTGACGGCCTGAACCGCGTGTTCCTTCAAAGTATCAGCCACGGCAATCACCCCCGAAAGCAACCCATCGGCTGAGACGAACACCACGGTCTTGCCATCTTCCTCGAGCTCCCTTACCTTCTCCTCCAATGCCTTGGTCTCAATGTTGTTTTCAGCCATGAGCTTTCTATTTCCCAGCACAACAGATACGCCGTCGACTTTCCCCTTCACGCCTTCCCCTGATACCGCCTCAAACTCCTTCGGCTCTGAGAGTGGAAGACCGCGTGATGATGCTTCCATCACTATGGATTCCCCGAGGGGATGCTCAGATCCTCTCTCGAGAGATGCTGCCAGACCGATCACAAAGTCTGAGCCGCTGTTCCCGAAGGGAACCACATCTGTCACCGACGGTTTCCCAACCGTCAGCGTTCCAGTCTTGTCGAAGACCACGGTGTTCACGTTGCGGGTTATCTCGAGGTACTCTCCTCCCTTTATCAGAATACCGTTCTGAGCACCCTTGCTAGTGCCGACCAGGAGTGCAGCAGGAGTCGCTATTCCAAGTGCACAAGGACAAGCTATGATGACCACTGAGACGAAGGCCAGGACGGCGAAGTTGAGGCCTATGTTGCCCACGAAGTACCATAGCAGACCGGAGGCCAAGGCGACCGTTATAACCATGGGGACGAAGTATGCGGCTATTCGGTCGGCGAGTCTCTGTATCGGCGCCCTGCCTATCTGAGCCTCCTCAACAAGCCTGACTATCTGAGCGAGGGCAGTGTCTTGACCCACCTTGATGGCCTTGGCCTTGAACATGCCCGTCTTATTGACGGTAGCGCCTATCACCTCGTCTCCAACCCCCTTCTCCACAGGTATGCTCTCGCCGGTGATCATGGATTGATCAACCGAAGAGTGCCCCTCCACAACCACGCCGTCGACGGGAACCTTCTCCCCAGGCCTGACAACGAAGATGTCGCCTACATTCAGCTGCTCGACAGGAACTTCGGTCTCCTCCTCACCTCTCAAGACGTGTGCAAGGGTTGGCTGAAGATCCATCAGCTTTCTGACGGCTTGCGACGCTCTACCCTTGCTTATGTGTTCCAAGAGGTTCCCGATCAAGACCAGAGTAATTATTATGGCTGCGGCGTCGAAGTAAACCCCGCTGAACGGCAAATATCCGGGAAAGAATGTCACTACCGCACTATATCCGTAGGCGGCTGTTGTACCCAGGGCGACCAAGGTATCCATGTTCCCCATCCTGTTTCGTATAGCGTCGTACGTCCCCTTATAGAACCGCCAGCCGATGATGAATTGAACGGGCGTGTCGAGCAGCAGGAGTAGGTAGTTGTTGACCATCGTCGGCAAGAAATTGACATACGTCAGAACCAGAATCCAAAAGCTGAGGACTGCTCCAATCGCAGCGTAGATCTTCAGCCGCCTGATCTCAAGCTCTGGCGCCATGAACTGGCGCATACAGGTCTCACTGCAGAAGTGGTAGGTTATCCCTCGCACCGTCACCGTCAGTTCGGTGGTCTCTTCATTGACGTACATCCCGCAAATAGGGTCTTTGGCCAAAGTTCTCGTCAAAAGCAAATAGACCTAGGAGCATAATATCTCTTCTTGTTGTTATATTCGAAACCCCGATCCGTCTGACGTTCTCGAATAGAAAACCAGAGCCGCCGCAACGCTCGGGTCGGCCAATGGAGGACCGACTGCGAAAGATTAAGAAAGGGACCGAAATCATTGGAGAGCGGTGGAACCGATTTTGGCTGACTACGACTTAGTGATACTGGGCGGCGGGATATTCGGGTTAGCTTCTGCATACCATATCTTGAGACAGAACCAGAAGCTACATGTGCTAGTGATCGACAAAGAGGGAGACGTAGGTCAGGGAAACACGGCCAAGAGCGCGGGAGGTTTCAGGGCCGGGCTTTTCACCTCAGAGGCAAACAGAGTATTGTCCGACACATCCGTGGATTTCTACACCTATGTTAAGGAGAAACGCGGAGTTGACCTTGGCCTGGAGTTTGCAGGATACCTGATAATCTTGAGTCCCAGGGAGTTCGAGATAGATGAACCGGTCATTCAACTGTTCCAGAAGGAAAAGAAGGTTAGAGTGTTGAAGTCAGAAGAGCTTAGAGAGAAGTTGAAGATGAACGTCAACTTCACAGGCGATGAAGAAGCTCGGATCCTTGGCGTCCACGACGTTAAGGTCGGCCTGCTCGGCTTTAAGTGCGGCCACCTCCAAGCAGACAAGCTCGCCAGCTTCTACAAAAAGGAGATACTTAACATGGGCGGAGACTTCATGTTTAACACAAGGGTCGAGAGATTGGTTCTCGGCGCAGAGAAACCTCTGAACATACCCCGAGAGCCTAGGGTCTGGCAGAGAAAGAAAGTCGCATCTGTAATCACCGATAGAGGAACGATAGGTGCCGATTCTGTTGTTATGGCTCTGGGAGCGTGGACAGCCCAATTGCTGGACCCATTGGGGATCGACTGCATGGCCAAACCGAAGAAACGTCAGCTTTTCGTAGTCAAACCGGACACTGAAGATTTGCAAGCCCTCTTCCACACCGAGGGCATGAACCAGTACAACGTGATCCCCATGACGTTCATCGCAGGCGGCCCGTACTTCAAGGCCGATAGAAGCGAGAAAACCTTCTGGATAGCCATGGCTGACGATCTAGGCCGAGGTTTCGGCCTCGACGACAACGCCGAGGACAACTACTACTACGATTCGATCCACCCGGTCCTGAGCAAGTACTTTCCGCAATTCCAGAACGCCCGCCCGATCAACAAATGGGCTGGATCCTATCACGTGAACAGCTTGGACGGAAACCCGGTGATCTTTAGAGAAGTTAACATGATAGTTGCTTGTGGGGGTAGCGGAACGGGCATAATCAAGGGAGATGCTGTTGGAAGAATCGTTGCAGCCCTTCACAGCGGTGACAATCAAGCTCGCCTCTTCGGTGAT
>JBGVSY010000039.1:0-18065 GCA_041862235.1 Nitrososphaeria archaeon
GCAACGGCTTTAATAGTCTGGCTCGTGGGGTCGATCTAGGTGGAGAAGCGTTGAGCGTAAGCATAAAGCGCCTCATGATCGATGCGCTCAAGCCGAGGGAGGTAAACATCGTAGATCTCTCAAAGGCTCTCTGCCAGGTCCACGGAACCCAAGAAGCGGACGTTGTGGTCACAGAGGTCAACGCAAAGACTGAAACCATCAAGGTCGTCGTTAGGGGAGCTGACATCGACTACGAAGGCATGGTGAAGACCATGAACGACTTTGGCGCCTCGATCAGAGGTGTCGATGAGGTCAACATCTACAGAAAGGGTGTACCGTGATAAGAGATAGATTGAGCGAAGATTCAGCTGAACCTCGACATAGAGTCTATCAGTGCCCAACCGACGCAGTGATTGATCGATTCTCGATGAGTTGACGATCTCGCTCACCGCGTTCCCTAAGTTGATCGATCTGAATCCGTTTCAGGGGTGATATCGACACGCGAGACAGTGATTGTTTCGGAGCGATCTGTCAATGGTACACTGTAGTATCGATGCCGCGGGCCAGATTTTCCCCGCCTCCAGACAGAGGGCAGCTTTGAACTCGCCAAGCCGGGCCGAGGCCCTGACCCTCTGGCGACACCCCGGTCGCTTCGTGAGTGGTTCTACACCTATCTCACTCTTCAGCCGGGCGCTCTCCTTAGTCCCTAGTGGTCGGGCTGAGCTACCGCGGCACGGATGTGTCTCTGCCCTGAAGCAGTTCTTAAGTCTTAGCTCGATAAATTCGCTCTTTCAGGCGCTGTGGCCCATGTGTTTCTTCTTGTCGAACAGGCCAATCGATAGAAGAAGCAGCCTTGGACCTCATCAAGTAAACCTTAATCAACGGGGTACCGCGGCTTCGCCTAGTGGTGGATGGCTGCCTAATGTCTTTCTCTGAGGAGCACTACCGCTTGAGCTTCTTTCTCGAGAACGGCTATGTCAGGAAGCGATGCCCTGTTTGCGGCGAGTTCTACTGGACCATGGACGCGGAACAGGAGCTGTGCGGTGAGTCTCCCTGTGTTCCCTACACCTTCATAGGCAAGATGCTTACAGGCAGCAGGTTCAGCCTCGACGATGTAAGAGCCAGTTTTCTCGGCTTCTTCGAGAAACGTGGCCACCCGGTCATCAGCCCTTACCCTGTAGTCTCGCGTTGGCGCGACGACATGTTTCTCACCGACGCGAGCATTGTCGATTTCCAGCCGCTCGTCACTTCTGGTTTGGCGCCTCCTCCGGCCAACCCCTTGGTCATCAGCCAGCCCTGCATAAGGCTGACTGACATAGACAAGGTGGGGTACACCTTCGGACGTCATTTAACGAACTTTGAGATGGGCGGGGCGCACGCGTTCAACTTTCCAGGTGAGGAGATCTACTGGAAGGAGAGAACTGTTGCGCTGCATCAGGAGTTCATAACCAAAACCCTGAACGTGAGGCCGGAGCTGGTCTTCTACAAGGAGAGTGTTTGGTCTGGGGGAGGCAACGCCGGCCCATGCTTGGAGGGCGTGGTTGGCGGACTTGAGGTTTGCACCCTTGTCTTCATGCAGTACAAGACGAGAAACGGCGAGTTGATTGAGCTCCCTGTGCGGACGGTCGACACGGGCTACGGCATGGAGAGGTACACCTGGCTGAGCCAGGGTACGCCGAGCTGCTTTGACGCCGTCTACGGCCCTATGTATCCGAATCTGGGCAGAGTGATGGAGGTACCTGAGGTCGACCCCGCGATCTTGGATAAATATGCGCCTTACACCTCGCTCCTTGCGCCAGGCGAGAAAACCATAGCTGAGTTGAGGAAAGACATTTCGAAGGCGTCCAGCGTTCCCTTAGAGGTCATAGACCAAGAGATCCAGTTTCTCGAGCGGTTCTACGCGGCTCTGGACTTCACCAAGTCCATCTCTCTCATAATCGCTGAAGGAGTCGTTCCCTCGAACACCGGGGCAGGATACCTCTCTCGGCTCCTCATCCGCAAGACGTATCGTCTCCTCTCTGATCTTGGTCAGGAGGAGAAACTGCCCAAGCTGATTGACGCACAGGTGGATTACTGGGGGAACGTCTTCCCTGACCTCGGAGAGATGAAGAACGAGATCCTAGACATCGTTGCCGAGGAGGTAAAGAAGTTCCATGAAACACTGGAAAGGGGAAGCGACTTCGTCCGAAGGGAAATAGCCAAGGTCGCCCGAAGCAGGGATGCATTCCTCGACTTCATGATCAAGGCATATGATGAGAGAGGGTTAACTCCCGACTTCGTTGCACAAGTGGCCGAGGAGCAGAACCTAAGGACAGTGGCTCCGGAGAACTTCTACGAGCTCGTAGCCTCCAGGCATCTCAGAGCGGAGATCGAGGAGAAGCTTGCGGGAGTAGCTGAGCTTGAGCAAAAGGTCTCAGGGCTTCCAGCTACGGAGAAGCTCTACTACAAGGACAAGTTTATGAAACGTTTCACCGCCAAGGTCCTTCGGGTCTTCAACAATAACGTGGTGCTCGACAGGACGGCTTTCTACCCGGAGGGAGGCGGACAGGCCGCTGACACCGGCACAATCAAGAGCACTTCCGGAATGAGCACCGTCACCTATGCCCAGATAGTCGATGGTGTCATCGTTCACCAGATTGAAGGCCCGCCGCCCAAGGTTGGAGAAGAAGCAGTAGGGGAGTTAGACGCGAAGAGAAGGTTCGGGCTGATGCGTCACCACACAGCTACGCACATCTTGATAGGTGCCGCAAGCAGGGTGCTTGGAAAACACGCTTGGCAGTCCGGGGCGAGAAAGGAGTACAACAGGGCGCGCCTAGACATCTCTCACCACAGGCGGCTGACACCTGAAGAGGTACTACAGCTAGAGAGAACGGCAAACGACGTGGTCGCCAGAAGAATACCCGTTCACGTTGCGGAGATGAACAGGAACGACGCTGAGAAGAAGCACGGCTTCCGTCTCTACCAGGGAGGAGAGGTGCCATCCAAGGACGTGAGGGTTGTGGAGATCCCGGGATGGGACGCGGAGGCTTGCGGGGGCATCCACGTCGACAACACAGAGGACGTGGGGTTCATCAAGATAGTCAGAAACGAGAGGATACAGGATGGCGTGGAGAGGCTGATCTTCTCCGCTGGCCCCGCGGCCATACAAGGTGTAGAAGAAACAGAGGGTCTGCTCAACACCACTGCGGCTGAACTCGGCGTGCCTCCCAGAGAGACCCCAAAAAAGGCGTCCGACCTAGTCGAAGCCCTCAAGCAGGAGAGAAAGACTTCTGAAAGGCTGTTCCAGATCCTAGCCAGAGTCAGGGCGGAGGAGTTGGCCTCGTCCTCCACCAACATCAGGGGGCTCAGGGTTGTCAGCTCCTTTGAGGATCTGGATGACCAGAGATACCTGATAGAACTGGCCGCTCAATCGACTCAGGGCGACCAGCCTTCAACGGCAATAGTCATGGCCGGGAAAGAAACCACCAAGATCGTGGTCATCTGCAACAAGGCGGCGGTCAACACTGGGCTTCACGCAGGGAAACTGGCGCAAGCCATCGCCGAGAAGGCGGGAGGAAGGGCGGGAGGCAAACCTGATCTCGGTCAAGGGGGGTTCCCATACTCACCTAGGGTCGAGGAAGCTCTGAAAGAAGTCAGTGAGATCATGGATCAACACTGGAAGCCTCGGTGAAGAGACACCTCAACCGCAGAATGTGCACAGCGCTTCAGAGGCTCTCCTCCTCACCCTTTTATTCCTTGGATGGTCACTACAGAGCGGTCGATCGATCGACACAGAGAAACCAGGCTACCGATTTGGGTGGGTGGACATATCGTACAAGGAAGTCGACCCGAAGCAATATGACGGCCTAGTTATACCCGGCGGAAGGGCCCCTGAGTACATAAGGACCCACGCTGAGCTTGAGAACATAGTCAAACACTTCTTCGAAGCCGGAAAACCGGTGGCAGCCATTTGCCATGGTCCCCTGGTTCTTTCCGCCTACAACCTCGTCATCGGAAGGACGCTCACAGCCTACCCGGTGCTGAAGGCCGACATGGAGAGGGGCGGAGCCAGCTACCAAGACAAGGAAGTAGTGGTGGATGGAAACCTTGTGACGAGCAGGGCATGGCCTGACAACCCCGCCTGGATGAAGGAGTTCATGAAACTCGTCAAGAAACGGGTCTAAGCGCCTCGCACCGACCGATCATTTATGAGCTCGACGACTAACACCAACGGTTGATGTAGGAATCGATCGATAGAGGATGAGCGCTCGATCTAGACCTCCAACTCCGGCTGACTGTACCCTCAGACCTAATGGGATCTAGCTAGGTCTTAGAAGCTTTCGGCTGCTTCGGTTCTCAGCGATCACCCTGCCCTCCTTGATGACCCAGAGACGATCCGGCTGCAGTCTCAGCGCTTCTGGCACACCAACAGCGTCTATGATCACGAGGTCAGCTCTCTTTCCAACTTGGATACCGTACTCAGGGGTGATGCGCATGGCCTTGGCCGCGTTTGTGGTGATCATATCAAACACTGCCTCGATCTCCGAAGGAGCAGTCATCTGCGCAGCAAGTGCGAGGACGAAACCCGTCTGGAGCAGGTCAGCCTTACCAAACGGATAGAAGGCGTCACAGACACAGTCTTGGCCGTATGTGACGTTCACACCGCTCTGGACGAGTTCCTTCACCCTTGTGAGGCCCCGGCGCTTCGGGTAGGTGTCAAGCCTTCCCTGCACCACCAAGTTGGTCTCAGGGTTGGTTTCAACGGTGAGGTTCGCGAGCTTCAAGAGGCGAATAACCTTCTCCGCGTGATAGTCGTCGTAAGAAGCCAAGGCGCAGACGTGATCAGCAGTTACTCTGCCTTGGTAGCCGTTCTCTATGGTCTTCGCGGCCATGTACTCCATGCATCGGGACGAGGGGTCGTCGGTCTCATCCACGTGTGCATCAATGTCGGCGTTGTACTCCCTCGCGATCTCGAAGAGGATATCGACATGCTTCATGGAGAGCTCCCTAGTCATCTCGGCGTGTGGCATCCCTCCCACGACATCGGCGCCCATCTCCATGGCCTTTCGCATCAACTCTTCAGCGCCTTCGTCCAAGAGAATCCCCTCTTGGGGAAACGCTATTACTTGGATATCCATTACATCTGCATATTCCTTTTTGAGCTCCAACAGTGCTTTGCAGGCAGTCAGTCCTCCGATGGTGTCCACGTCGACATGTGTACGGAGCCTGGTGGCGCCGTTCAGGGCCTCTAGCTCGATGACTTGTCCCGCTCTCCTCTTCACGTCCTGAACCGAGTACTTTCGTTTTGCGTCCCATAGGATCTCTATCGCCTCCTGTAGCGTTCCGGACCTACTGGCTCTCACTTTCTCCGAGGTTAGCACCTTGTCTAGATGTATGTGCGGTTCGATGAACGCTGGTGATGTAAGGCGCCCCATCGCGTCGACAACGTCTCTAGCCCGTCCCTTGACACGCGGCGCGATCTTGACAATCTTCCCGTCCTCTATCCCGACATCAACTGGCTTAATCCTCCCTCTGATCTTCGCGTTTCGCACAACTAGATCCATGCTGATCACGTACCGAACGGGGTGAGCTGTTCAGCTTTAGCCTTATCTCCCAATGGCTGCAGGTCTAGCCGTCGATGCGTAGGTCAGCAGCAACATCCTCCAGGGAGAGTTCCTTCATCTTTTCGATTGTAGGGTAGCCTCGTTGGTCAAGGCTACGTAGCCTGTAGTACTCTGCAAGCATTTCGTCGAGTTCGACCACGTGACCCTTGGAGGCGCCGGCGGGCGAAGGCTCTTTGGTGAACCTGTCCGGAAGCCTGTCGTCCTTGGCTGAGAATCCCTCTCTCAAATTGAAAGCTCGCTCCAGAATGAATATCCTTTCTCCGATCAGACGCAGCTCCTTTTCCGTGTACTTGATTCCCGTTGCATAGTAAAGGGCTCTGGCGGCGTCTTCGAAGTATATCACTGGTGGCCAATGCGTACTGAACTTACAAACCACGAGAGAGTCCGCGACGGCAGCCATGTGCTCGCTGTCAAGCACCATGAGAGGCTTAAACTTGGGGTTCAACCGGTCGGCTCCCTCTGGGAGGATAGATCGACCGTACAGCTGTTGCGCTCGGTGCTCAAACCTCTCCTCGATCGCCTCAGGGAAACCGACTTCACTAAGGAATTCAGCGGAGGTAAGATGATCTGCACCCCGGTTTGAGGTCACATGTGAGAGCCCCATCGACTTTTGAGCCCTCCCGTCTTGAGCGGGAATATCCAGACCCTTAACCGTCATCTCGTATCTCTTAGCCTTCCGGCCTAACCGCTCTGCGACTTGATGAGTGCCCTCAGCCAGGATGTCGCCAAATCCTTCGCGCCGGCAGATCTTGTGCATGAGCTCTACAGCGACCTCTGGATTGCCCCAGCTGAGATCTATACCTCCTGTGTCTTTCGCTGTGAGAATGCCTTTCTCCCAGAGCTCCATGGCGAAACCCATCACGCCTCCGATGTCGTCTGTGTCAACTCCGTATCTGTTGCACAGGGCGTTTGCATGTATTATTGACTCAACATCCCGATTCCAGAGCAGAGAACCCAGTGCGTGTAGAGATTCATACTCTAATCCAAGACCCCCGTCTGTTCTCCAGCGGCCATCCTTGACCATATGATACTTCTTGCATCTGAGGGGACAAGCAAAGCAGGATTCTTCGCGCACACGGTATTTCTCTGCCAAGAGTTCTCCGCCGATTTCATCGGCATAAGGGAAGGATCCTTGCTGGCAGTTCTTGGTGGGAAAGCGTCCTATGTCACTCATGATCGCGACAAGCATTGGGGTGCCGTAGTTGATGAGTGACTCGCTGAACTGATGGGTGAGTAGGCGACGTTGAGCGCTGACCGAGAATTCATAGAATTTCCCGGGGTTATGCATCGGCACATCCCTGCTGCCGCAGGCCGCGACCGCCTTGAGCTTCTTCGATCCCATGACTGCACCTAGACCTGATCGCGCTGCCGTGGCATACTTGTCCACCATCACCGCAGCGAAACGCACAAGCTGCTCGCCTGCCTGACCGATGATGGCGGTGTGCAGCCCTTCGTTCTCGAGCTCCTTTATGAGGGATTCATGGGTCTCCCACGAGTCTTTTCCCCATAGATGCTTGGCATCCCTTACCTCGGCGCCGTCGTCGCTAAGATGAAGGTAGACCGGGTCTTTCGCCACTCCTTCGAAGATGATCGCGTCGAAGCCGCAGTACTTGATCTCGGGGGCAAAGTGACCTCCGGCGTTACCTTCACCCCACCCGTTGCTCAACGGTGACTTGGCGGCTATCTTGAAGCGGCCGCTGGTCGGCCATATGGTTCCGTTTAGGGGGCCGGTTGCGAAGATCAGCTTGTTCTCAGGCCCGAGCGGGTCGATCCCCTTTGGAACCTCGTCCCAAAGGATGCGAGCAGCGAAACCGTTGCCTCCGATGTAGTTGCGCGCCAACTGCTCAGGGAGGTCTTCCTCACGTATTCGCTCTTCACTTAGATCCACCCGGAGTATCTTTCCCATCCAACCCTTCATTTGTTGCTCCCCGATCCTGCTTCAACTTGAAGCACAATCTCTTTGTATGAGAGTGCCTGCGTCGGGCAGTTAGAGACACAGGCCTTACAGGAGATGCACTTGATAGGTGTCTTCACGTTTGGCCGCCACCAGATAGCCCCTATGGGACAGACTTCGACGCAGTCTCCACAAAGTGTGCATTGCTCCTCATCAATTCGGTACCCTCCGTTGACAAAAGCTATCGCTTCCTCCGGGCACTCCTTCGCGCATTTGCCGCACTGGTTGCACAGCACAATGTGAAAACCCTCAGGGCCCGCAAGCCGTCTGATGTATATGGCTGACTTCTTCGGGTTATTTAAGCCAAAGTTCACGTTTGCACAGGTTAGTTCGCAGATCTCGCATCCAACGCACTTCTTGTCATCCGCGACCATTCTCACAAGGCTCATAGAAATACAACCGGGACTGCGAAGGCAATATTGGCTGAATAAAAGACTTACGAAATTCGCTGCACCAACAGTATGTCTCTACCGTCTTCAAAGGGCATCAAAGGCTCAGCTGAAGCCAGGGTACTCAAAAGCATAAATACGCATCGCTCCCATCGATCGACAGAGACACCATGTCTAGAAAAGGGACTTCCTACACTACAGTCGTTCTCGCCGTTCTCCTAGTCATAGTCGCCGTCATCGCAGCGTACTTCGCCTACGTGTCTATGACCCCAGTCACACCCACGACGATAATAACAACTACGACTTATGCTACTACCACAACAGCCCCGGTCACAACGACGACTCCTACCCGAAAGCTCAGGGTTGCATCAATCATGTCAACCCCAATGGAGGAACCATGGGTAGGCGTTGTTCACCACGCCCTCCAGAAGGCCGAGAAAGACTTTGGCATAGAATACAAGTGGGCGGAGAATACTCCCTACTCTGACATACCAAGAGTGATGCGAGAATACGCACAGGCCGGATTCGACCTCCTAGTTGTTGATGCCTTTGGATGTGAAAGTCCAGCCCGTGACGTCGCCAAAGATTTCCCCAATGTATACTTTCTCCTAGGCTCCGGTCTCGGGCCAGTTGACCCAAATGTGTGCGTCTTCGATGACTGGATACATGAACCAGCCTACATTTGCGGCATGATCGCAGGCATGCTCACGGACTCAAACGTCGTAGGGGTTGTGGGCGGCTACTCCATCCCCGAGGTGAACAGGTTGGTGAATGCCTTCAAGGTGGGCGCAAAAGACGCGAACCCAGCCGTAAAGGTCAAGATCACCTTCATCGAGAGCTGGTTCGACCCGCCGAAGGCAAAGGAAGCAGCCATCAGCCAGCTTGACGCCGGCGCCGATGTGATTTATGCCGAGAGGTACGATCCCACCAGTGCGTGCCAGGAGAGAGGCATCCCAGCCTTCGGCAACCTACTTGACCAGTGGGAGCTTGCACCAGATATCGTGATAACAGGGCCTCTGTGGGACATGACTCCCTGCATCACAGAGACCATTCAGATGATCCTCGAGAACCGTTGGAAGCCGGTTGACCTCGCTGAGTACACAATGATGAGGAGGGGCGGCGCTTTCCTCGCGGACTGGCCAGACTGGCACGACTGGGAGACACGGCTTAGAGCTGAGATCGTCTCCAAGATAAAGGAACGTGGGGTATTGTCCGCGGTACAGACCAAGATGCAGGAGATCGAGACGGGCAGATTTAGGGTCCCCATAGACGAGACTGTTCCAGTCTCTGACTAGGGCTGGAACCCTCCCCATTTTTTTGGGAGATGCATACTCAAGTGAAACGCTGAAACTGCATGAAGGTGGACCGGCCATGATGAATAGTGGCAGCGTGGTAGTTGAGATGAAGGGAATCGTTAAACGTTTTCCTGGAGTCGTGGCCAATGACCACATTAACCTCGATCTGCGTTCCAACGAGATCCATGCTCTTCTTGGGGAGAACGGTGCTGGCAAAACGACTCTAATGAACATTCTCTACGGCCTCTACAGAGCCGACGAGGGCAGCATCATAATGAACGGTAGACAAGTTACACTGGGGTCTCCGAAAGACGCCATTGACCTGGGTATAGGGATGATTCACCAGCACTTCACACTCATCCCACCTATGACGGTAACGGAAAACATCATGCTCGGTTCGAAGTCTGAAGGCTTTCTGACCGATCCCAAACGGGTTGAAGAAGCGATTTCCAGTCTCTGCGATAGATATGGATTGCGGGTGGATCCTAAAGCGAGAATCTGGCAGCTCTCCGTGGGAGAGCAACAGCGTGTTGAAATCATCAAAGCTCTCTACAGAGGCGCCAACATACTCATCCTAGACGAACCCACCGCTGTGCTCACGCCACAAGAAACCGATCAACTCTTCACTACCCTCCGTCAGATGAAGAAGGAAGGAAGAGCACTTGTTTTCATCAGCCACAAGCTCGACGAGGTGCTGGCAATCAGTGACCGAATCACAGTGCTCCGTAAGGGTAGCGTCATCTCCACGGTTAATGCAGCTCAGACAAGCAAGACCGAGCTAGCCAAGATGATGGTGGAGAGAGACGTGGTTTTCCGGCTTTCGAAGGCAAAAGTGCAGAAAGCCGCTGAAGCCTTGAAGCTTGAAGCGGTCTCAGCGCTGGATGACAGAGGCCTACAGGCACTGAAGAATGTTTCTTTTTCCGTGTACGAGGGTGAGATTCTTGGCGTAGCTGGCGTAGCTGGCAACGGTCAACGCGAGCTGGCGCAGCTGCTCACAGGAATCAGGAAACCCACCGCTGGCAGGATCTTCATCAGGGGACGCGAGACGACAGACTACACACCTGCCGATCTGCTTGACCTTGATGTTAGCTACATTCCTGAGGACCGCATCGAGAGCGGAGCGATACTTGACTTGTCCGTGACCGACAACCTGATCCTCAAAGTGTATCCCGCTCTAACCAAGGGGCTCTTGTTGGACAGATCCGCCGCCGCCGAACATGCGGATCATCTCATAAAGGAGTTCGATGTCGTCACACCCAGCAGAGATTCTCTCGCCAAGACCCTTTCAGGAGGCAACATCCAGAGGCTCATCCTGGCGAGAGAACTCTCCCTCAAACCAAGGGTAATAGTTGCTTCACAGCCAACGGGGGGTCTCGACGTGGGGGCCACCGAGTACATACGTCGCAAATTCCTGGCGGAGAGGGAAAGAGGATCAGCGATACTCCTCATCTCAGAGGACCTCGAGGAGATCATGAGTCTGAGCGACCGCATAGCCGTGCTCTACGAAGGACGCATCATGGGGATCGTGCCCGCCGAGAAAGCCAAGATAGAGGAGATCGGCTTGATGATGGCTGGAACCTCCGTGAAGCCGGATAAGGAGGCAGGGTAGGCATGGACCTCCGTTTCAAGGTCGAGAAGCGTCCGCCAGCACCTCTGTGGCTCAAGGTGACTGCACCAGTCATCTCTGTGGTAGCAGCGCTCGCAATCTGCTCAGCCTTCATTCTTCAGGCGGGCGTGAACCCTCTGTACGGCTACTACCATCTCTTCGTCGGGGCGCTTGGCAGCACTCTTGGTCTGTCTGAGACCTTCGTGCGATTCTCTCCCCTGCTATTCACCGGAGTGGCCGTTGCGCTTGCTTTCACAGCCAAGTTCTGGAACATCGGCGCTGAGGGACAGCTCTATGCTGGAGGCCTCGCCGCGACTTTCTTCGGAGTCTCTTTCATCGGTGCGCCAAGCGCGTTGATAATACCGCTCATGTTCGTGAGCGGCTTTCTGGGCGGAGCCCTATGGGCCGTTATCCCTGCTCTCTTGAAAACGAAGCTGAAGGTTGACGAAGTCGTTACCACACTCATGGGAAACTGGATTATGTGGTACTTCACGTCCTATCTTCTCACAGGGCCTTGGAAGAACCCAGTTACCGTTTGGCCTGAGTCAGCCGCCATAGCCCCTACAGCCGAGTTTCCCTTACTGGTTCCCGGCACCCGGATCCACCTGGGTATCCCCGTAGCCCTGTTCTGCGCCTTCATTTACTTCCTAATCCATGCGAGAAGCAGCTGGGGCTACGAGCTAAAAGCAATCGGAGCCAACCCAAAGGCCTCAAACCTCATGGGCATAAATGTCACACGAGGCTTGGTCACCGTCGCCATCCTCAGCGGTGGGATAGCGGGGTTGGCAGGCGTGAGCGAACTAGGTGGAATTCACCACCACATGAAGACCGACCTATCCTTTGGATTCGGCTACACCGGCATAGTGATCGCTATGCTCGGGGGCCTCCACCCCATCGGAGTCACCGCTGCCGCCTTCTTCATGTCTGTCATAAGCACCGGCTCACAAGTCATGTACCGCGTCACCGGCGTGCCATACCCAATATCGGAGGTAATCCAAGGCATGACGCTAGCGTGTCTCTTGCTGGGGGTGTTCTTCACAGAGTACAGAATCAGGAGGAAGAAGGAGTGAGCGAACCCGTCATTACCCTCGCTTTCGCGGTCAGTGTTCTCGCAATGACTTTTCGAATGGCGGTTCCCCTCATATTCGGAACCGTTGGAGAAGCCTTCGCCGAGCGTTCAGGGGTCCTTAATCTAGGAATAGAAGGAATGATGCTCGTGGGAGCAAGCGTCGGGTACCTCGTTAGCTACCATGTCGGGGACAACTGGGCAGGCGTGGCGGCAGCTGCTCTGGCAGGCGCAGCCATGGGTCTTCTGATGGCCTTCCTAACAGTGAGCCTCGGGGCCCAGCAGCATGTGGCCGGGATCGGAACCACCATCATAGGATCGGGGCTGAGCTTCTACATCTTTCGCCTGGGTGTTCCGCTCGTCAGCGGGATACCTCCAACCGTCACCCCATTCCCGGCATTGAACATTCCTCTACTCACAGACATACCGATTCTCGGCCCGGTTTTCTTTCATCACCAAGCCCTCGTCTATGTCGCTCTTGCGGTCGTCGTCATCTCAGCATTCATCTTCTACCGCACAAGGTTCGGACTGACCATGCGGGCCGTGGGAGAAAATCCCAGAGCAGCAGACACCGCAGGCATTGATGTCTTTCGGGTCAGATACATCTGCTTGATTCTCGCCGGAGCCCTCACCGCTGTTGGCGGCTCTTGGCTCTCGATAGCTCAGTCACGCTTCTTCCTGCCCAACATGACGTATGGTCGAGGATGGATCTGCATCGCGTTGGTAGTGTTCGGCTACTGGAGCCCGTTGAGGATACTCGGTGGCGCACTCCTCTTCGGCGGCATCGACGCTCTCCAGCTATCTCTGCAAGCGGTTGGCGTTGAGATCCCTTACCAGCTATTTCTGATGCTCCCCTACGTAGTTACGATACTTGCTTTGATCACCGTGTCAAGAAGAGCCAAAGCACCGGCAGCCCTTCTGAAGCCCTACAGGCGAGAGGAGTAGGTCTAGAGGCGAAAAGACGTTGAACAAAGAGAGGCACGTGATGAAGGCTCGTAGAAGGCGCCTCAGGATTGGTTTGGCTGGGGGATTTCTCATAGCGGCAGTTGCGTTCGTGGTCGGCTCCGCTCTGGTCTACTACGTAACGGGGATCGGAAACCCTCCTCCCGTGACAATGACGCCTTTCCCTCAAGGAGATGTCATAGTCCTCAAGGTGTCAGAAGGATCTATCTCGGCAGCTGATTGGGAGTACCTCGTGTTCGACGATCGGATCAATCCTCCAGTGGATTGGACCTTGGCTCCCTCAAACATAGAGCCAGGACGTGAGATTGTACTCGCCGAAGGCCTGGCTCCGGCAACCTATCGCGTCCAGATACGCCATATCCCCACGGCAAAGTTCCTGGTGGATACGAAGGTTACCATTGGGCACTGAGTGCCGGAAAAACATCAAGCGCGGTTGTTTCCTTGGTCGATACGAGTCCCGACATATTGGATCGACCCGAAACAGAAAACACTTAATATACTCACGTCACAGCTCGACAGATGTCGAGGGGGACGAAGATGGGCGATTGCGTTCTCCATTAAGCAAGGCCAAAGACAAATTCGCCCCTCAGAAGACACCCAACACTTCCTGCACTACATCTACAAACCCAGCGAAATCCATCAACAGGAAGAATTAAGAACACAGGCCACGGGAAAAACACGTTCACCAAGCCCAAAAAAGAGATGAAGGAAACATGAGCAAGTCAGCGGAATACGAAAAGAAATGGATCGAAAAATGGAGAGAAGCAAAGATCTACCAAGGAGACCCGGACGTATCCAAGAAGAAATTCATGACCACCTTCCCATTCCCGTATCAAAATGGGCCACTGCACATAGGTCACGCCTTCACGGCGACCAGGGCTGATGTCGCTACGAGGTTCAAACGGATGCAGGGCTTCAACGCCCTGTTTCCTTGGTCTTGGCACCTCACCGGCGAGGCGGTGGCTGGCACCGCCGACAGGTTGAGGAAGGGTGATGAGTCAGTGTTGAAGGGTCTGCGGGAAATCGATGGTGTTCCTGAGGAGCTGTTGCCAAAGTTCACTGACCCGGAGTTCATCTCTCGCTACTATATGGAGGAGAATCGGAAGGCTGTGGACGCTCTTGGGCTTGGTGTGGATTGGCGTCGCGAGTTCTACACCACGAGTCTGCATCCTTGGTTCAGCAGGTTTATTGAGTGGCAATACCTGCGGCTGCGAGAGCTGGGCTACGTCGTTCAAGGTACACATCCTGTTGTCTGGTGTCCTGTATGTGAGTCGCCTACTGGAGACCACGATCGCCTTGAGGGGGAGGGCGTTGTCGCTGAGGAGCTTGTCTTGGTTAAGTTTACGTTGGGCGACGTGGTTCTTGTCGCGGCTTCTCTTCGCCCTGAAACTTTGTTTGGCTGTACGAACGTTTGGCTGAATCCTGACGCGGACTACGTTGAGATCGAGGTGGGCGTTGAGCGTTGGGTCGTCAGCGAAAAGTGCTCTCAGAAGCTTCGTGAGCAGCGTGACGACATTACGGCTCCGAAGCGAATCTCTGCGGCGGATTTCATGGGCAAGCGTTGCGTTGTGCCTTTGACGGACGCAGAAGTCTTAGTCTTGCCTGCGAGCCTCGTCGATCCTAACGTTGCGACCGGTGTTGTGTATAGTGTTCCTGCTCATGCACCGTACGACTTGGCTGGTTTGGAGGATTTGAAGAGAAACCCCGATGTCCTAGCAACCTATGGCATTGATGTCGGAGAGGTTCAGGACATTGAGCCGATCTCATTGATTACGGTCGAGGGTTTCGGCGATTTCCCTGCTGCGGAGGTGAACAAGCAGCTTGGGGTTACGGGTCAATCTGATCCAAAGCTGGAGGAGGCGACGAAGATCGTGTATTCGAAGGAGTTCCACAGCGGTGTGACGAAGGAGATTTGCGGAGAGTTCGCTGGCTTGCCTGTCGCAGAGGCTCGTGACGCTGTGAGGGAGAGACTGATTGAGATAGGTCTCGGGGATAAGATGTACGCGCTTCCGGAACGAGTGGTGTGTCGGAGCGGTGATGAGTGTGTTGTAAAGGTGCTGAGGGATCAGTGGTTCTTGGATTATTCCAAGCCGGATTGGAAGGCCAGGGTGAAGGACCACCTGGCTTCGATGGACATCTTTCCTGAGGAGGCTCGTTCGTGGTTTGTGAACGTAATCGATTGGTATAGGGAGTGGCCTTGCGCCCGCAAGACCGGGCTGGGAACTCCTCTCCCGTGGGATAGGAGCTGGAACGTTGAGACTTTGAGTGATTCGACTATGTACAATGCCTTCTACACAATCAGCAAGTTCGTCAACGCTGGCCTTGTCCCCGCTGAGAGATTGATTCCAGAGGTGTTTGACTACGTCTTCTTGGGGAGCGGGGGTGTGGAAGAGATTGCACGCAAGAGTGGTCTAGATCGCAAGCTTTTGTCAGCGATGCGAGAGGAGTTTCTGTACTGGTATCCGGTTGATCTACGCGTTTCTGCCAAGGAGCTTCTTCCCAACCACCTTACCTTCTTCCTCTTTCAGCACGTGGCGTTGTTCGAGAAGAGGCACTGGCCGAGGGGGATCTCAGTCAATGGAATGATCAACATAGATGGACGGAAGATGAGTAAGAGCACAGGAGTCTTTGTTCCAGCCCGCGTGGCTGTCGAGAAGTATGGGGCGGACGCGGTGCGCTGCGCCTTGATCCTGAGCAGTGAGAGAATGGATGACGGGGATTGGCGTGAGAAGAGCGCTGAGGAGGCTATGGTGAACCTGGCAGCCTTCTTGACTCTGGTGGACGAGGTAGCTCAGTTCCAGAGCATCTCAGAGGCTGACCCGATGGATCACTGGTTATTGTCGAGGCTCCAGATGAGGGTGAAGCAGGTCACGTCTGCGCTGGAGAACATGCTGACCAGGGCTGCGTGCGACGAGGCCTTCTACAAGGTCTGGTCCGACTGGAGATGGTACAGCAGAAGGAAGTCCATGCAGGGTTTCAGTTACGCGGCGAGGGAGTTCGTAGTGAATTGGGTGAAAATGCTCTCTCCCTTTGCTCCCTTCACATGTGAAGAGGCTTGGAGCCGACTGGGCGAGATGGGCTTTGCCTCTGTCTCGGACTGGCCGGTTTCCGACGCATCAAAAATCGATGCGGGTATCGAGGTGGCAGAGCTGTACATCTCAAAGGTGGTTGACGATGTCAGAAGCATCCTAAAGCTACTGCGGTCCAAGCCCAGGGTCATCTACCTCTACGTAGCATCACCATGGAAGAGGAATGTTGCAAAGATTGTGTTGACAAGAGGGGTGAGAGACCTCCTCGGAGATATGGGGCCGGCGATTAGGGAGGCCGTGAAAGCCATTCCAGAGAGAAAGAAGGACGCAGCTGCGATGGTCAAGAGGGTGTTGGATGTGTTCTCTGAGCTTCCTACCGACGAGAACAGCCAAGAATGGGTTGAGCTCTGCGATCGTGAAGCTGAGGCACTGAGAAACGCTACTGGCTTTCTCTCCAGGGAGTTCGACTGCAAGATCTTTGTTTCCGTGGAGGGTGACACTCAAATTCATGACCCTATGCGTCGCGCCGCGTCCACTCTTCCTTTACGCCCAGCAATCTACATCGAAATGTGATCCACGTGAGCAGCCTCAGATTGGATCGACTCAGGGAGGCAGCCAATGATCTGCGGTTTCTGCTGAACCGAGGTTACGCCAAGGAGAGAGCTACTGACTTTGTGGCCGGAAGGTATCTGCTTCGTAGATCCGAGAGGAACGCGACTTACAGATCTGTCTTCTCCGACCGAGACATCCGATCAACTAGAGGGAAGAGGGTCAGCCCCCGCGCCATGAAGGATCAGGCCGCCAGCGTGGACGGTTTCAATGTAGTTAACACGTTGCTCAGCATTAAGGCTGGAGGTCCCCTCATCCTGTGCGACGACGGGATCATCAGGGATATAGCAGCCGTGCATGGGAGGTTCAGGTTCAGCTCGCAGGTTCTCGACGCTGTCGAGGAGATGGTTGAAACGCTAAGAAGCCTAGCGGTTTCAACAGCCACGGTGTACTATGACGCTCAGATCAGCCGGAGCGGTGACTTGGCGTCGGCAACGAGAAGTGCAATGGAAGAGCGTGGGTTGAAAGGTCTCTGTTCCACAAAGCAAAGCGCAGACCACGCCATAGCAAGAGACCCAGGAGTGGCTGTGACGAGTGACTCGGCGATACTGGCTCGTGTCGACTCCTTCTTCGATCTTCCCGCTTATGTAGTGAAGAAGAGATCTCTGAACGAACTGATCATCTCCATCCGATGATCTCGCGGCGAATATCCATTGGTCGATTTCGATGACCCAGACCTGGGCAAGACTACAGCCCTGGCTAGGTCAATCGACGTCTTCCAAGACGGCCGATACTTATATAGCCAAAGCGCTGACCCCGGATGCTGGGCCTGAAAACACAGGAAGGGACTGCCCTCGACGGTCGGCAGCTTCACCCCGTAGCGCAGCATGGACAGCGCACAGGTCGCAATCGACCGCGCAGCGGCCTTCTAAGTCGGTGGTCGCGGGTTCAAATCCCGCCGGGCCCGCATCACTTCCTCCATGGCGTAGAACCAGGGAACGATCAAATGTTGTTGTTCAATGTGGCTGCAAAGGAAGCTTGGGTTTACGCCTCTTTGGGTCTCACCAGCATTCGGGAAGATTCAGAGTGGGTTCTTGACAAAAAAGCAGCCCTCCACGAGCTTTGGGGATGACCCTGGGCAGTTCATCGAGGATGGGGTCCCATAAGATATCGGTGAACGCTGGGCCACACGTACCTTCTAACAATTGTTCCGCGGCTCTCGGTGACTCCCTGCAACGGCAAGGTCTTTCGCCACCGGTTATGCACGAGGAGGGCCGTGAGATCTCACCGCAGCGGATGCCGTAAGAGCGACTTATAGTCATAGAGTTCAGGTTTTCTTGGACTTTCAAGCATTCTGATCGTTAGACTGTTGGAACCGTGAACTGAAAGCCGTGCCATGCCGCCACAGCGGGCAGGGCTTTCTCCTGAGTCGGTAGGTGTGGAGAGGACTGAAAAATGCTGCGCTCATCGTTTGGGCTTACGTGTACCAATTCATCCAATTCAGGGAGATTCGCCCTGTCGTGAAAAATGGTTCCAGCCTCTTCGGGGAAGTGAAACCAGAGTTTCCTGCCAGATCACCTTTATCCCTTCTTGCGGCTCTGTTGCCCTACCAATGGGTATCAGTTCCCCTCC
>JBGVSY010000040.1:0-4270 GCA_041862235.1 Nitrososphaeria archaeon
GATCTGACGGAAGGCATCACGAATACTGGGGCGGCTGCAGCCTTGGCGATATGTATCACAATCGTCCAGATCCTCATCTTAAGGGAGAACCTCTGGAGAGGCCCCATCTACATCGGTGTGTGGGCCGTCGGGTTCGCGCTGATCCTGGCCTCCGGGATCAGGCTGATACAGAAATACATGCTCCTGAAGAACAGGTATGCGAGGTTCTTCGAGATCAACAGTGAATTAGGGAACAAGTGAGTCAGGTGTCCGAGCCCAGAGATCCCATCCAGATAGCCCACCAGCTCCTGAGCTTCATCGAGGAGAATGGCAGGGCGACACGGTGGGACCTGATAAAGATCCTGGGAAACACGCGGCAGTTCGGCCACTGGATCGACGGCTTCCTGTTGAAGGACAGGTTCATCGCCGAGGAGAGCGAGAGCAACGCCCGCTTCTACTCCCTTACACCGAACGGCGAGCTGCTGCTACGACTCCTCAAGAACGGGAACGTGATGAGATCAATAACAAGGCTCGGCGGGAGAAGGTTGAGGAGGAACGGCCTCTGAGGGAGCGATGGTTGATCGTTGTGCGCGGAGCATGAGCTTACATGGAAATCAGAATAAGACCTTTAGAAAATGAAAAGGACATCCGTTTCTTCGAACGGCTGAATTTTGAGTCCTACAAATTGGAGTTTCTGAGAGATAGAGAGATCACCGAGGAGGAAGCCAGAAGGGAGTTCGAGGAGTTCGAGAAATCTGATCCCCTGAACCCGTGGGAGGCGGACCACCAAGTGCTCTTTGCAGTCGAAGAAGAGGGCACATTGATGGGGCTCATCTGGCTTGCCAAGAGAGAGCCATTCTACGTTTTTGAAGAGAGGCTTGTCTGGATCTACAACCTTCACGTCGTCCCTGAATACAGGCGCAAGGGCGTGGCCAGACGCCTGCTTGATGAGGCGGAGAAGTGGGCGAGGCTGGAGGGATTGAAATCTATAGGCCTGCACGTGATTGACTTCAACGAACCGGCCAGACGTCTGTACGAGTCATTGGGATACGAGCTGGTTGCCAAACATAACAATAGCTGCTTCTACGAGAAAAAAATCGAGCCCTAAACATAGTTAATTGCGCACACGATTGATCGCGATTCCCTAGGTATCAGTATGTTTGAAGTACGATTTCCAAATACGTAACGACAAGTGCCTATGAACTGTTTATCAAATAGAAAAATCGCGCTAACGTAACTCTAATACTTACGTGCTTAGTCTTTATGGAAAACCTCGTAGAGCTTATCGGTTATCGTCTCGACGACGTATCGCGCGAACTGCTCCCTGCTCATCTTCGGATAGTAGACCCTGTGATAGCCGCCCTTCCCCGACCTCTCCTCGCACTTCAGTACGCCCTCCTCCACCATATCGTTCAGGAAGAAGATCACTGACGCCCTCGACTTGCTGTCCGCGCGCGCGGTTGGTTGGGTGGAAATCCAAACCTGCCAATCAAAACCATGCAGTGTGCACGATGCACACGATTCTAATGCTCGCGATGTCATGTTACGAGTAGGATTTCTCGTATGTCGAGTACTTCTCCACGACTTCAAATCCGATTTTCTCATAGAGCCTCATTGCGCCAGTCTGGTTAAGGTCGTCAACGTCCAGCACTGCTCTGATCATCTTCTGATCCCGAAGAACCTTAAGCCCGTGTAGCACCAGTTTGGTTCCGATTCCTGCCTTCCGGTGATTTTCCAGAACTCCAATGGCCAGGATAATCCCAGCCTTCACGTTCCTTTCTGTGTTGTATTTCTCATCGATTGCGAGAACCGAGAAGCCGACGGAATCATCGTTGAGCGTCGCGAAGAAAGCGCCTAGCCAGGAGTACGGATTGTTTTGAAGGAAATATCGTGTTTCTTCAATAGTGCTTGGGCGATAGTTGAAATACCCCTTAGAGCATTGGTTGCGAAGCCAATTTAGTTTCTGAACGTCCTCTTCGGCATTCTCTCGAAGGGGTCTTATGGCGACTTCTCGGTTGCTAGCAACGCCCGTGGGGGTCTTCGCCAGGTCCATCTCCATGAGACTTATTTGACGAATGAGGCTGAATCCTAGCTTCTCCAAGAACTCGACACCATCTCCGCCGGGATCAGACCAGCGTAGCCGTGGGACAAGTATCGTTTCCACATCTTGCTGCCTGAGCTGGTCAGTCGCCAACTCTGCAAGTTTCTCTTCAACGCCCAAACCAACGAACTCCGGAGCGACTCCGAGATCCTCAATTTGTCCCTTCCTTTTGCTCTGCCCAGCCTGGATGAAGGCGCGGATGGTGCCTGCTGGGAGTCCATTTAGCTCGGCCATCCATCGTCCTTCAAAGGCGAGATCCGAACCGCTCCCCTCTTTGAAGTGCTCTTCCACCGTGATTGTCCTCCAGTCTCTGAACTTCCCATAGGCCGCATTCAAGACGCTCACCCATGTCTGCTCATCACGGTCTCTCACAAATTCTCGAATTTTGAGCATCTCTGCCTCCCCTATCCTTGCCACAAAACCTCAGATTATAATTGAGCAAGATTCCTATCGTATAAAGCCGACTCACCCGTTGTAGTCACGAATTGTGATTTTCAGCGCGAAATAGTTGACGCGCGCAGAGAGCGCGTCGACTTTGCAGCAGTTAAAGCGCGAAAACATGCACCTTCACCCATGTCTCACCTCCTAGATCATGAGCCAAACTTATCAGAGACCATTCGAGAACCCTCCCGAGATGATGCGGGTCCTCAAGTTTCTGGCGGGCATCAAACCCGACAAGACAGGCCTCAGCTTCGCCCTCCCCAGAACCATCCAGAAGGAAACCGGGTTGCCGCTCCACGATGTCTGTGAGATCATCGAGGAAGCTGAGAGGGAAGGCCTCGTCAGGACGATGAGGACAAACCTCTCGGGCCCAGACGGAATACTATCAGCGATGATAACAGAAAAGGGGTGTTCAAATGTAAGCGTTCGAGGAGAATTCCGATCCTCGCGTTCCTAGACTTCGGGGAAAACCTCGTCGAGCTTGTCGGTGATCGTCTCGACGACGTATTTTGCGAACTGCTCCCTATCCATCCTCGGATAGTAGACCCTGTGATAGCCGCCCTTCCCAGACCTCTCCTCGTAGTCGAGGACGCCCTCCTCCACCATGTCGTTGAGGAAGAAGATGACCGAAGCCCTGGACTTGCTGTCTGGATGGTCCTGAAGGAACTCATGGGCCTGGCCGGAGGTTACCCCAACCCTGCTAGAGTTGTTCAACTCCCAGATGTGCTCCAGCAACGCTGCCTGATACGGCTTGAAGACGGTGTGAAGCCCTCTCTCCGACGTGTCGAACTTCATTTCGCAACGGGAAGTGTATTCTAACTTTTAAAGATTACTAAAACCCCACCTTGTGAGTACGCATAGTTCCCTACTAATATCTAACTCGTCCAAAAAACATTTCATTCTTCCATAGATTGTGCGCTCTAAAGACCTCTTGATACCGGGTTTAACCTTCTCGCCCACAATGTTACTATGGTTGCGAAAATCATTCCGAGTGCAATTGAGCCGTATGGGAAGCCGGGGATCCCACCCCCTCCCTTTTCGTCCTCTTCCGCCGACTCGATCGTCCACTGGCTCCATCCGTGGATGTTGCAGTGGGCCCTGACCCTGACCTCCGACGCCTCAGTGTCTTCCAGTTTGTACTTAGTCGTGAATTTGGTTGTCGTCTGGGGCTCGAGCCCATCTATTTTCTCTACCTTCCCGGCGATCTCGACCTCGATGACGTTCACATAGTGGGTCTGCGTGGGCGAGCTGTGCCTGACCTCGACCTCGAGGAAGGTCTCGTCCCCCTCTTTAACCCTGGTTATCACAAGCACAGTCGGGACATCTGCAAAGACCATCACTGCAGGCGAGAGGCAGGATAGGATTAAGACAAGAATTAACACGGTTGGGCGACTCTTCAGATCCATCAGAAGCTCGTCTCCTAGACGAGGGTTTTGAACGGCTTTTTATATACCATACCCTGGGAAGCTGAGCCCTGCATACAATATGAGGTACATGAGGACGCCGAGTATCATGGTCACCACCCAGACCATGGCCAAAGGCCCCATGGAACTCCTCAGCCTAAAGCAGGAGCCACCAGGCCTCCGGAACTTCCACACCAAGACGATGTATATCCCCACCGCCAAGGCGACCAGCCCCAAGACCGAATGGACGCCAACGATGACTGTGAAGGTGCTCAAGGAAGCCCTACCCAGGATCCTCGCCCCCGATGGAAACATCACCAGAGCGACGGACAGGACGTTGAGGGCT
>JBGVSY010000041.1:0-2055 GCA_041862235.1 Nitrososphaeria archaeon
CCTCAGTCCTGACTTGATGTCTGATCCACGGAAGCGTCGCTTTGCGCTCGAGCGGCTGAGAACTCGCCCTGCCCCGTGCGCCGTGCTACCCCATGTGAGTTGCAGGGCTCGAGGAGTTCCCAGCATAACCCAAGAGGAGGTGCCCATTGACCCAGGTATGAGAACAGGCTGACCTACTTGCTTGTAGTCTTGGGGCAGGTCGGGGCTTCCTGCGGGAAATGCTCTTGTCGCTCCCTTCCTGTGGACGTAAACCCGCCTCTTCTCGCCGTTGACTTGATGGTACTCCATCTTGGCGATGTTGTGCGCGACGTCGTAGACGAGGTTCAAACCTAGATCCTCCGCGGACTGACGCACAACCTGTTCAAAAGACTGCCTCACCCATTGGGTGATGGCTTGTCTGTTCGAGAAAGCGTAGTTCACTGCGCAGGCCATTGCGTCATAGTATGCTTGAGCTTCCTCGCTGTCGGCCGGAGCGCAAGCCAATTGCCTGTCCGGGATACTCAATCGATACTTGTAGACGGCTCTCTCCATGGTCTTGAGGTAATCGGAACATATCTGGTGCCCGAACCCTCGGCTTCCCGTGTGTATCATGACCATGACTTGGCCTTCGTTTCTAATCCCGAAAGCGGTTGCGGCGTTATCGTCGAATATCTTGTCGACCCGCTGGATCTCGAGGAAGTGGTTGCCGCTTCCCAGTGTGCCGACCTGCTTCTCACCTCTTCTCTTCGCTACTGGCGAGACCTTACTCGGATCTGCATTCTTCATGCATCCCTTCTCTTCGCAGTGTTCAATGTCTTGCTCCCAACCGAGACCGTGCTTCTCGATTAAGTATCGCACACCTTCTGAGGTCAGGATGTCAAGGTTTGAAGGGGAGATAGCCAAATCCTTGCGCCTGCTCCCCAGACCACATGGTACGTTGCGGAACATCGTAGACAGAAGTTCCGGTATAACAGGTTTCAGGCTATGCGCTTCCATGTTACTAGTCAGCAGCCTCACTCCACAATTGATGTCGTAGCCAACGCCTCCCGGCGATATGACTCCCGTCTCTGCATCCATTGCGGCCACTCCACCTATTGGGAAGCCGTAGCCTTGGTGTCCGTCTGGCAGGACGACGCTATGCTTGTATATGCCTTGGAGGGTGGCGACATTAGTACCTTGGATCAGGGTCCTGTCCTGCGTCATCTTCGATATTAGACCCTCACTGGCGTATATGATGCAAGGTACACGCATCCCGGGCATTGAGCCCCTTGGGATTCTCCAGACATTTGACTCAACTCTCTCTGGTCGTATCTGAGGCATCTTGCGGGCCTCACCTTCAATAGGTAGATGTAAGCCGTGTGTGCCCACGGTCATATTTAACGTTGCCTCTGAGAGACTTGTCGGCGTCCCGTGACAAATGGTCATGGGAAGCTAGAACGTTTTTAACCGAAATGAGGTCGATCTCGTTCACGACTCGGCGATTCACTTGACCGCCAAGATATCAACGCTCACGCGTGAATTTATACCGGAAGGTAGAGCCCTCCCTGAAGAGGACCCACAATGGCCCCTTGATCGATCGACGGTCAGCTTCCCCTCTCAAACAGCAAGTAATGGGTCTCAGCCAGTCCGGCCACTTGATATGTATGGAGATGCCAGCCTTTCCCCTGGTATTCCTCAATTACTTCGCCGATGTTCTTGTGATGGCTAACTTGTACACATTCGTACTCTTTCATATTGGCCTCACCTCTTTGTGCGCCTTGAGAACAAGCCGGTTTCATAAGCTTTTCATCACGCATACATGAATACGCGGATGTGATCGATCGAAGAGAGCCCTCTCTATTATCTCTTGGCGCCGCAGGCGAGTTCCGTGCCCCCGTCGACTATTCGATGGGGGCTATCTTCCTCATGACCGGGGGCCGCCTTGACATTCTTCTCCACACTAGGACAACGAGGATTATGGCTGAAGGGATGCTCAGTATCAGGGCCAGACTGTAGATAGATAGAGGAGCATTCACTACAACCTCTGAGCTTTCGACGAATGTATCCGATTCACTAGTGAAGAAAAGAAAAGATGTC
>JBGVSY010000042.1:0-55994 GCA_041862235.1 Nitrososphaeria archaeon
AACTGCTGAAGAACAAGACCTTGTTCATGCTCTTCTACAACCTCTCGCTTCGAACACGGAACAGCTTCGAGGCCGGGATGACACAGCTAGGCGGCCACGCACATCATCTGTCTCCCAAAGAGATCTACCGCCCCGCGTTAGCTGGAGAAGAGATCCCTTATGCCACGGAAAGGATCTCGGACGTGGCGAGGGTTCTGACCAGGTATGGGGACGCCATCTCCATCAGGATCTATGGGGAACAGGTGGGCTGGATCTATGGGAAGGGCAACGAGATAATAAGGGAATTCGCGAGGTGGGCGGAGATCCCGGTCATAAACATGGAGTGCGACATGTACCACCCATGCCAAGAGATGGCTGACATAATGACCGCGAAGGAGAAACTGGGAAAGCTTCAGGGAAAGAAGTTCGTCATCAGCTGGGCCTATTCCGGGGGCTTAAAGCCTCTCGCCGTCCCCCAGAGCTGCGTCCTCGGATTCACGCGGTTCGGTATGGACGTGGTGCTTGCGCACCCCAAGGGCCTCGAGCTCGACCCAGCCATCATAGATGCCGCCAAGAAGAACGCCGAGGAGAACGGCAGCTCCTTCGAGATCAGCTACGACATGGAGGAAGCGTTCGAGGGAGCACACATAGCCTACCCCAAGGCCTGGGGTTCACTCGCCTACATGCCTCCCAAAGCGGAGAAGCCTGACGCCGACGGCATGCTGAAGTTGCTTAACAAGCACAAAGATTGGATCTGCACTGAAGAGAAACTGGATCTCTGCGACAGAAACGTCTACTACATGCACTGCCTGCCTGCCGACCGAGGACAGGAAGTGACGGACGCCGTCATAGATGGACCGCACTCCACGGTCTTCGACCAAGCCGAGAACAGGCTTCACGTCCAGAAAGCAATCATGGCCAGGACAATGGGCTAGGTCTTAACCCCGATCGATCGACTAAAGGAAACGAGCAATGAAAATTGAAAGTCATACAATCCATTATCGCCGTGCCAATGTCAACGATATTGAGATTCTGGTTGACCTTAGAGCCCAATTCTTGAATGAACTCTACGATCATCCGGACGATGATGAGACTAAAATCCTAAAAAGATCGCTGGGGGAATATTTTTCTGAAGCAATTCCATCCAATGATTTTGTTGCTTGAGTGGCAGAATACAACGGAACAATAATTGGCACCGGCGGCATGGTTGTGTGGTGAATCCCATCGAGGTACGGTGGACTTGAATCTGGAAGACTTGGCTATATTCTCAACTTGTACACTATTCCCGAAGCAAGAAGGAACGGCATAGGCACACGATTGCTGAACAAGTTGATTAAAGAGGCTAGACCACTGGGTCTGAAATATCTGCATCTTCATTCTTCCGAAGATGGAATGAATATGTACAGAAAGGCAGGATTTACTGAGCCTCACCAAATAGAGTTACGATTGAGACTTGAATGAAAATAGTGCTAACCTAGGGCAACAGCGCGCCTAGGCAAGGATCACTCGACAACTGAGACCGCACAAAAGGTCAAACAATGATCGATCGAGCCATGAGTGCCTATGTTGTCGACGACGAATACACACGGGTTTGATAAGAACAGTATCCGCTTCAAAAACCTAAGCTTTTCGAATTTCTATTCTTCCCAGTTCATTATCGATTCCTGTGAATAAGACCGTACCATGGGTCGACACCAGTTCGCTGTAAAGATTTATCGGATTGCCAACTTCACCTAGCATTTCTGCATTGTAAGCGCAGATGCCGATAACCGGCATGTCAAACACTCTGTGTAAACCCCTCTCATATTCGATCAATTCATGCACTAAGTTGCGCTTAAAGAAGCAAGCCATTTCTCCGGTGATTCTCCATCCATTGAATCCTTTTTGTAGTGCTTCGTTGTACATACGTTTTATCAAACCAAAGGTTATTTCTGGGTCGAACTTTCCGTCTATGATGTAAAAATCTTTGAATCCAAGTATGCGCAGTGCTCCTGTTCTCTCATTCTCCTCTACCTCAATTCCGAACTGTCTCATACCATCTCTTATTTGGCTTGGATCCTCCTCTGTAGCTACATAAGCTGTAGCCTCACCGTTTTCTAGTCCGGTTTTAATGTAGTTGAAAAGAACATTGTGCTTGACTTCTGCAGACTCATACACAAGCACTGCGTGGTTCGTCGGTCTCAATTCATTGACAAACTGTAGTGCCCTTTCAGGAGCGCCCTTTGTCACAATCGCTGTCTGGTTTGCGGAAACATGCCACAAATCTTCAAAATATTTTTGCATCAGTTTGACGATGTTGATGTTGTCTGTCCATAGGTACGGACTGTGTCCTATCGGCGGTTCCCCAGAAGTTGCAACCAGAGCTTGCTTATTGTCAACCGTCATGAAATGACTCGATGGTTGGTACGAATACCTTAGGTTAAAAGTGGCTACAGATGATTTGTATTCTTCAATGGTCCTCAGAATGGAGTCATATTGCGCGGATGCGTCTAGAATTACGCGGACCCTTACCCCCTTCCTAATGGCCTTTCTAACCGGTTTAGTGTATTCAGCGAAAAGATGATAGAACTCATGTCTGGAAACGACAACGTCAATAGTGCTCTGAGCCTTCTTGATCATAGCCAGCCCTCTTTTGACTATGGGTTCCCTCTGTGATACAAGAGAAAATTGAGGCCCTTCCTTCTCTACTGGCTTGACTTGGTATGCCTCAAAACTTCTCAAGAACTTGCTTTTCTTAGCCTCTAGTTCAGACAATCTCTTACTAGCTAGTTCCTTTTCTCGTCTAATCAGAATAGATAGCCCGTCCTCCGCTGGAGTAGCCCTGATTTTAGCTGGTTTGCCCAGGATCTTCTCTATCAAGCCAAGTTCTTGAAGCCTAGGCAGCATTCTGTAAACGTCTTCTCGACGTACTTTTGAAGACTTTGATACTTGACTGATTGAAGCTAAGCCGAGCTTCGCTACGGTCACGTAGACCTTTGCCTGGTTGAGTGTGAGCCCGAAATCAGATAGGATCTCGGCGTTCGTTTCTGGGGACGCCAATATGAGTTCCTCCGCGGCTGACTGTTACTGTGGTAACACAGTAACATGTACTTATATATTTTTGGAACACATGTTGGTAGACAAAAGAGGCATCATGAGAAATGAGTTCGCGTATCGATATTCGGTCGATCGACCCGAATCTTCGAGGGGAGAAGGTGAGAGGTGAAATCGTTTGACAACTTCCTTGGAAAAGACTGAAGACGCGGTAGGCTTCTTCATCGAATGCGGAAAATGCCAAGTTCTAATGCGACCATTGCGGGAAAGGCCTAGTGTCCACAGATGCCCAACATGCGGTCACCAAGTTGTCCTAAAGAAGGTGCGGCTGTACAGGGGAGAGGACATGCGGAAGCTACGGAAGGTGAGGAGCGATGTGGGGGGCTAGTTTTCTTGGTGCAACCTGAGATGCCACGGGACTTTAGAAAGTGGCTTGCTCTGGTACTCAGTTTGGCAGCATTCTCCGGTCTGGCTGCCCTTCTTCTGATACTGCTCTAGCGCATCTAGTTGCCTCGATCGATCTTGAGAAATGCGTCGTTATGAACAACATATGGAGAGCGGGATAAGCTAGGTCTACACCGCTCTTCTGAGCAGCTCGGAGATCCTGTCCGCCGCGGCTCTTCTCTTACTCATGTTCGTCTGCGTCGCTGAGATGTATTGTATCGCCCCGGTGGGGCAGAAACTTGCGCACTTCGCCTCTCCGTTGCAGAGATCACATTTGATCGGGATCTCTTCTCCATCCTTCAGCGACAGGGCACCGAAGGGACACACCACCAGACACATCCTACAGCCCATACATAGCCCGGGATCTATCAGGATGGCCCCGGTCTCCGAGTTCCTCTTGAGTGCATTGGTAGGACAGACCTCTGTGCACGGCGGTTTCTCACAGTGCTGGCACACCATGGGCACGCTGATGCCCTCGCAATACCAGTTGACCACCCCAATCCTCGCCTCAGCCGGGTTACAGGCTCCCCCGTGCGCCAAGGAGCACACCGGTTCGCAGATCCTGCATCCAGTGCATTTCTCCGGGTCCACCACGAGAATCTTTCGCTGCATCGAGCTTCAACCCTCCTGTTTCTCCTCATCGATCGATGGATCGATCCAAGTTATCCGCTATGTCCTTCAAGCCGATCGCCTCGAGTTTCTGCCTCGTAGGCAGGCCCGTCTCCCTGTCCCAGCCCCTCAGCGAGTAGTATTCGTCTAACATCCGATCTAGTTCCACAACCTGCCCCTTCGGGGGACCTTTTGGCGCCGGGACACTTGTAAGTCTGCTCGGCAATGTGTCATCTCTTCTAGTGATTCCTTCTCGAGCGTTGAACGCTCTGTTCAGATTCACAACCCTCTCACCCGTCACCTGCAAATCTTCTTCACTCAGCTTCATGCCTGTGGAAAGCTCAAGAGCTCGAACTATGTCACCGTAGTAGTATACAGGCGGAATCTCTGTCCCGTACAGGCATACCCCCACACATTCGATCAAGCGGCAGAAGTCCTCGCATTTCTTGACCATGATTCCTTTGTACTTCGGGTTTAGCCTATCTGCTATTTCAGGCAGATACTCTTTGCCGAGCCGTTCCTCTATCTCTTTTCCGAAACCCACTTCATCTAACACTGGAAAAGCATAGAGATGATCCGCTCCCCTTGCAGAGACAGCGCTAGCCAAACCCATAGACTTCTGAGCCCTCGGCTCTTGCCCCGCTATCTCCTGCTTCTTGACACACATCAGGAATCTTTCTGAGCCCTTTCCAATCGCCTCCGCTGCCTTCCAGCTGCCCTTGCCCAGAACCCTACCGAACCCCTCCCCGTTCGCTATCATTTCTATCAGTTTCACGACGGATTCATAGTTTCCCCACGAAAGATCTAGCCCACCGGTTTCTTCCCTGGTTATCACGCCGTTCTCGTAGCACTCCATCGCCCATGAAATCGTCGAACCAGTGGATATCGTGTCCATGCCATACAGGTTGCAGAGATGATGAGCGTATATCACCGACTCAAGGTTCGAGTTTCCACATCTCGATCCCAATGCGCTAAGACATTCGAACTCGGGGCCCTTGCCTTCACAGGCGTAAGGTCCGCTTGGAACGCGTACAAACCTACCGCATCTTTGTAGGCACGCGAAGTCAGCCCTCGGCCTGACGAAATACTTCTGCCTCAGCGTCTCCCCGCTGATCTTCTCAAACTCCTCAAATACGCCCTGTTTCATGTTATAGGTTGGAAGCCGCCCAATCTGGTTCATCATCTCTACCAAGTTCGTAGTTCCATACTTGACTCGGCTCTCAGTGAATGGATTCTCCAGCATCTTCTGATGCATCTCATGTATGAAGTCGAGGTAGTGCTCTGTATCCGCTATCTCAAGCCCCCTGAAGCCCCTGACAGCTATTGCCTTGAGGTTCTTGGAACCCATCACTGTACCCATGCCGGATCTGGCTGCGACCCTGCTACACTCATTTATGACGCAGGCGAAGCGAACTAGGTTCTCGCCGGCTTGACCTATGGTTGCAACCTTGATCTCTGTGTCCCCCAGCTCTTCCTTGATCAGCTCGTCAGCCTCGTAGGTGGACTTACCCCAAATTTGACCAGCGTCCCTGAGCTCTACTTCACCATCATTTAGCCAGAGGTAGACGGGTTTTGGCGAACGACCTTCCAGTACAATTGCGTCAAAACCTGAGAACTTCAGTTCCGGGGCCCAATGTCCAGCGGCGTGGGATTCTCCCCATATGCCTGTCAAGGGAGACTTGGCGGCGACTATGTACCTAGAAGCCTGGGGGAAGAGTGTTCCTGTGAGCGGGCCCGTGGCGAACATCAGGACGTTGGCTGGGCTGAGAGGACCTATTCCCGGCTCTATGGCGTCATAGAGTATTCTAGAGCAGAAGCCCGCTCCCCCAAGATATTTGCGAGCGAACCCTTCGTCCAGTTCCTGAACTCTCTTTGTGCCTAATGAAAGGTCGACCTTCAGAATCTTGCCCGCGTAGCTATTGTACTTGAAGGGCATGTCTTTACCTCCTTTGCGCCCATCCTACGCCCTCGAACTCGTTTGCCACGTAGTCCAACCCGAGCCTCTCGAGGGTTCTCCTGGTCGGGTCGCCGGTCTTGGGGTCCCAGCCTCTTAGGGCATAGTACTCGTCTAGCATGGTGTCGAGGTTTACAACCTGACCTTGCGCCGGGCCGCCGGGCATCGGTTCCTTGGTGAATCTGTCAGGTAGGCGATCGCTTTCCCTTCCCAGCCCCTCCCTCGTGTTGAACGCCCTCTTCAAGTTGATTTGTCTCTCACCTATCTTCATCAATTCATCTACAGACCCAAACTCGTTTTCGCCAGTCGCTATGGGAAGAACCGCAGTGAAATCGTCGATCCAGAAGACCGGGGGCCAGGAAACCGTGTACCAACAGACTATCAAGGCGTCGCGGATGGCGTATACATCCTCCGTAACCTTCACGGCGAGCGCCTTATATTTCTCAGAGTAGGGATCGCAGATCTCGGGGAGCTTGTCCTTTCCGAAGCGTTCCCCGGCAACCTCCTCGTAGCCCAACTGATCCACAGTCACCAGGGACCTTAGGTGATCTGCTCCTCTGGCTCCTGTTGCGTGAGACAGACCAATGGACCTGTGCGCCCTTCCATCCTGCCCGGAGACCTCCATGCCTTTGACGTGCATAGCGAACCTCTCCGAGCCCTTCCCGATCTTCTTGGCAAGCCTCATGACACCCTCCGCCATTGCGTCGCCCACCCCATCTCTCTTCGCCGTCTTCGTTATCAGAGAGGTGATGGCTTCATCGTTCCCCCATGAGAGATCGATCCCGTCAAGGTCTTTCTTCTCGACGAGGCCATTTTCATAGCATTCCATAAGGAACGATAAGACCCCTCCCATCGATATCGTGTCGAGTCCGTACTTGTCACAGAGAAGGTTTGAGTAGAGAATGGATCCGAAGTCGGCGTTGGCACAATTCGTTCCGAAGGCCATTATCGACTCATATTCAGGGCCTTCAGACATCGTTCCAGCGTAGCGCCCGGACTCCACTGCGTTCACCTTCTTACACATGGTGCTGCAGGCGAAGCAAGCCCTGGTTCTCGTCCAGTAGTTCTTCCTGATGGTCTCAGCACTCAACCTCTCAGACTTCTCAAAGATCCCTGCGTAATGATTCTTGGTGGGCAGCTCTCCTATCTCACTTTTGTAGCCGACCAGCAACGGTGTCCCGTACTTGGCGAGAGCCTGCGCCTGAGGGTTCTCCAAAACCCTCCTGTGCGCCTCCTGAGCGAGCTCCATGAACCTTTCGAGATCAGCCACCTCCACGCCTCCACTTCCCCTGATAGCGACAGCCTTCAGCTTCTTCGATCCCATCACGGCGCCGATGCCTGCTCTCCCGGCAGCTCTGTAGAGGTTCACTGTGATTGATGCATATCGCACCAAGTTCTCTCCGGCCTGTCCTATTGATGCAACCACAGTCTGATCATCACTCAGATCCTCTTGTATGATCTTGGTGGCCTCATGGGTGTCTTTCCCCCAAAGATGAGCTGCATTTCTAAGCTGAACGTTCTCGTCTTCGATATCGAGGTACTGGGGGTTGCCAGCTTCTCCCTCAAGTATGATCGCGTCGTACCCTGCGTATCTGAGTTCGGGGCCAAGAAAGCCTCCGCAGTGTGATTCGGCCCAAATGCCTGTCAACGGGGATTTCGTCGCGAACATGCATCTTCCAGACGAAGGCCAAATGGTGCCTGTCAGGGGTCCAATGGCCATTACGATCTTGTTCTCCGGGCCGAACGGATCTGTTCCAGGGCTGAGCTCGTCGAAGAGGATCTTGGCGGCGAAGCCGCTTCCACCCACATAGCCCCTCGCCAGCTCGGCGCTGAGAGGCTGCTTGGTTATTTCCCTCTTCGTCAAGTTGACTCTAAGCATCTGCCCAGCGTAGCCCTTGTAGTTGAACACCCTATCCGCCTCCAACCGGAGGGAAGATTGAGACAGTGTCGCCGTCTTGGAGCCTTGTGTCCAATCCGTCTATCAGGTATACGTTCCGGCCGTTGACGAGAACCGAGTAGTACCGTCTTATCTTCCCGGTCTCAGCGTCGAAAATAGCGTTGCGGAACTTTTCGCCGTAGGTTCGAACGAGTTCATCCAAGACCTGGCGAACGCTTTCTCCCTCGACCGCTGTCTCCTTCGTTCCAGCGACCTCTCTTAGACTCGTAAAGAGTTTTACGGTTACCTTCGTCATCACATTCACCTCCTTTATCCAGATGGGGGCGCCGCCACTAGGCGCATCGACTTGGAGAGCCTCTCGGCGCCGATCCTCTTCCTGATCATACTCACAGCTTCGGTTCTGACGTATTGGAGAGCTCCTGTAGGGCAGTATCTGACGCATTGAGGATCTCCGTCACATAGATCACATTTCACAGCGATCCCCTTCTGCCCGTCAAAGGACAGACTCCCCAACGGACAGGCGGTCACGCAAGCCCTGCACCCTATGCACTTGTCCTCGTCGACAACGACAGCGCCGGTTTTATGATCCCTATGCAACGCTCCGGTTGTGCAGGCGTCAACACAAACGGGCCTACTGCACTGCAAACAGACCATCGGAACATCCAAGCTTACATCGTCCCGCTTGATCACCTTCACCCTTGACTTGGAGGGGTTGAAGATCCTGTCGTGACGAGCCGAGCACGCCAGTTCGCAGAGCCTGCATCCCGTGCACACCTCAGGGAGAATCATCAAGGCTTTCCCGTTCACCGTCACTCAGACCTCCATTTCGAGAGCTCTGGTCGGGCATACGCTGACGCAGAGGCCGCAGCCATAGCACCTATCTTCGTCCACTACGACCGGGGCTCCGGGTTCAGCCTCATCCTTGACCTCTATCGCGTCGTACACACAAGACTTCTCGCAGAGCCCACAACTCTTGCAGAGTTCTGCGTGCACCTTTGGAGGCACACCCTTCAGCCTAAGCGGCATCTTCGGCAAATGGTCCAACGCTTTGCCGCGCATGTCCTCAACTGACGCGTAGCCGTGTTGACGCATGAACTCCATGATCTCCTTGACGATCCTGCCGTATATGCTGGGGCCCTCTAGGATCGCACCGGTGCAAACCTGGACAGCCGAGGCGCCCACCATGAAATGTTCGATGGCGTCAACACCATCGGTCACTCCGCCGCAGCCGATGACGGGTATCCTCACCGTCCTCGCAATCTCCGCGACACACCGGATGGCAAGCGGCTTTATCGCAGGTCCCGAAAGCCAGCCGTAACCGTTCTCTCCCCCCAAGAGTGATCTGCCGGTCTCTACGTCGACATACAGGCATGGCCCCAAAGAGTTCACGGCGACTATGCCGTCTACTCCAACCGCCTCCAAGGCTTTCGCAAACTCTGCGATGTTCATTATGTGGGGACTCACTTTGGCGAATATCGGAACTTCAACAGACTCCCTCAAGGCCTTCGCCACCTCTATGATCGGTTTGAAGTCAACGCCGAGGTAGTGTAGCGAGAACTCGATCCCATCGACCCCTGCTTTTTCGGCCATGGGCCCGAGCTTCCTGAGATCATCTGCGGAGTATCCCATGCTGGCTATGACCGGCAGCCCGGTTTGTTTGGCCATCGCGTACTCTCTTTCGATCCATTGTTGGTATGGTATGTCCGACCAAAGCTCGGCGTTTAGTAGACCGCGAGGTAGGAGTAGCTTGGCCCTTGATGATCTAACTACTCTCTTGTTTATTGTCGTTAGGAACAAGGAGTCGGTTTCGCCTCTGTCGACCGTGGCTATGCAAGGCCTCGGAACCTCGGCTGGCTTGACTCCTATCGTCTTCGCAACCAGTCCTCCAGCGCCGTTTCTCGCAGCTTCGATCAGGGCCTCGGCGTCTCTGGAGGTTGGGCCTGCGGCCGTCATGACGGGGTTCCTCAATTTGATGCCGGCGATTTCTACGGAGATGTCAATCATTGATCGTCTCATCCTCCAAGTTTACCTAGGCCTTCGAGGTCGTCTGCGACATCCTTCAGGCCCATCCTCGTCAAGGTTTTTTTGAGTGGTAGGCTGCTTTTCTTGTCCCATCCTCTCGCCTCGTAGTATTCGTCAAGCATGGGGTCTAGGTTGCAGACATGTCCAGCGCCAGGCCCGGAGGGCATCGGTTCTCTGAGGAACCTTTTCGGTAACGTGTCGTCCTTTCTCGTTAGTCCCTCCCTTGCGTTGAACGCCTTTCTGAGGTTGCAGATCCTTTCAGCTGTCAACCTGAGCTCCTCGACATCTCCGTATTCAGCCATACCAGTGAGCGGAGGAATTACCTTGGCGAAATCATCAAAGTAGAATATCGGCGGCCACATGACCCCGTACTTGCATATGACGAGGGAGTCGGTTAGGACGAAGAGGTCCTCCAGGTCCTTTACCAGGCGTCCACGATACGTTGTTGACAGCGGGTTGACCAGGTCTTTCGCCCTCTCACTTCCATACCTTGTTCCTGCAGTCTCTTCGTATCCCTTCTCCTCCAGGCATGAAAGCGAGGTCAGGTGGTCAGCGCCCCTGGCAGCTGTTGCGTGAGTCAGCCCTGAGGATTGATGGGCTCTTCCGTCCTGCCCCGAAACCTCCATTCCCTTTACCTGAATTGCGAACTCCTCCGCGCCCCTGCCAAGCCTGCGTGCTGCTATCCTGGATCCCTCAGCCAAGAGGTCTCCCAATCCCTCCCTCTTCGAAATTCTGTGCACGAGCTGAACGATGGCATCCGAGTTTCCCCACGAGAGGTCTAGGTCATCAGCTTCTCTCCTCGTTATGATTCCTTTATCATAGCATTCCATGGCGAACGATACGACCTTGCCTGCTGATATCGTATCCAGGCCGTATAGGTTGCAGAGCAGGTTGGCGTGTATTATCGATTCTATGTTGTTGTTCAAGCAGTTCGAGCCGAAGGCCATGATCGTCTCGTACTCAGGGCCGGATGTGGTCCCTGCATAGGGCCCCGAGCGGACTTCAGAGTTGAACTTGCATTGTATTCCACATGAGAAACATGACTCCCTCATTGCTCGATACCTTTTCTCCAACACCTCGGATCCGATGTCGTCGGCGCGGTCATATATCCCGAAGATGTGGTTCTTAGTTGGCAGCCTTCCTATCGAGGCCTCTACTTCAACGAGGTTTGGGGTGCCGTATCTTCCCAGAGACGATTCACAGGCTTCCCCCCAGGTTTCGGTTACCTTTCTGAAAGCCTCCGTGGCTGCCTCCATGTATTTCATGGAGCTTGTGGCCAAGATGCTCTTGGACCCTCTGACCGCAATTGCTTTCAAGTTCTTGGAGCCCATGACCGCGCCCATCCCGGTTCTTCCGGCTGCTCTGTAGAAATCGCTGATGATGCATGCATACCTAACAAGATTTTCTCCGGCTTGGCCTATGCATGCAACCTTGATTGTTGGGTCGCCGAGTTCCTCACGGATGGCTTTCGTGGTTTCATTGGTGTCTCGTCCCCACAGGTGAGCTGCATCCTTGAGTTCGAGGAAGTCATCGTCTACGTAAAGGTAGACGGGGTTAGTTGCCTTGCCTTCGAGAATCGCCATATCGTAACCGGCGTACTTCAGCTCGGGCCCGAAGTGTCCGCCTGCGTGCGCCTCGCCCCAGGATCCTGTTAGGGGGGACTTGGCTGCGACAACGTACCTGCCGGAGGAATGAAAGAACGTTCCAGTTATAGGGCCTGTGGCGAACACTAGCACGTTGTCAGGATTCAATGGCTTGGTATCTGGGCCAACCTGGTCCCAAAGGATCTTGGCGCAGAAACCGACTCCGCCGATGTAGTATCTCGGCAATTCCTTCTCCAGCTCATGGATAGTGATCTTGCCGCTTGACAGATCTGCGCGAATGTATCGCCCCGCATAACCTCCGTAATGTGACACGCAAATCATCTCCTAAGGGGGAACCTCGTTATCTTCTTCGCACTCTGCTGTCTGCGAATGAGGCTTATTGTGTCGGGCCTCACATACAGTACGGCATCCCGCGGACAATATTTGACGCACCTTGGGTCGCCTCTGCACAGATCGCAGATGGTTGTCAACATCGTGGTTGGATCAACCGATGGCGCTCCAAAGGGACAGGCGGCTATGCAGAGTCGACAGCCTATGCATTTGCTTCCGTCGACGAACATTGCCCCAGTTTCTTCGTCTCTGTGTATAGCATCGCTGGGACAAGCCTCTTGACAGAGGGGTTTCGCACATTGTCGGCATATGATAGGGATGTTGACGCCTTTTTCTTCGTCCCTCAGCACATCGATCCGAGATCTCTTTGGATTGAACTCCTTGGTATGGTAGAAGCTACAGACAAGTTCGCAGATAAGACACCCTGTGCATCTTTCTGGAACCACGGTGAGAAGCTTCCTCATCACATGAGGTCAGCTCGCTTTAAACTGCCGAAAAAGGTCTGATGACATATTAAGTTATGCAAGAGGCGGAGCGTAGCTGCAAGACTATTTCTGACGGATAACGTGGCTGCCTAGATTTCTCCAAAGGACTCAGATGATGGAGTAGCGGGATGGAACCCCCTCACCGATGGTCAGGGCTAGGACAGCCATCTTCGTGTAGAGACCGTTCTCTGCTTGATCGTAGATCACTGAGTGAGGGCCGTCCATAACTTCGTCGGTTGCCTCCTCCCCGCGGAAGACCGGGAGGACGTGCGTTACAATGGATTTTTTGTCCATGAGGTCTACCAGCTGCTCGGTGAGCGTCCAGTTGCGGTGCTCCTCGTGCAGCGAAGCCTCTTTCTTCAGGTCGAAGTTGGATGCTCCGACCTCAAGAAGTGCAGAGCTCGCCCAGTTGCGAGCGAAAACAACATGTGCTCCTTCAAGCGCTGACTTATAGTCGTGGCTTACCTCGAAGCTTCCACTGCTCTCAGCGGCGTTCGTTTTGGCGTCGTCCAGGATCTCTGGGTCCACCTCGAATCCAGGGGGGTGTGCAAGCACCACGTCCATGCCGAACCGCGTCATTATCAGGGCCTCCTCCTGAATGCTGCAGCGTCCCCTGAACTTCTTTGAGTATCCCCACATTATCACGCTCTTCTTTGCCCGGATCTTTCCCAGGTTCTCCCTCGCGGTCATCAGATCAGCCAGCCCCTGTGTGGGGTGGTAGGTGCAGCAAGCCATGTTAATGACTGGCACTTCGGAGTACCGCGCGTACTCATTGACAAACCTGTTTCCAACACCGTACTTGTAATCGATGGCGCTGTCGAGGATGCGGACGCCTATGCCGTGTCCGTACCTCTCATACATCTTGGCGACATCCTTGACGGCTTCACCCGCCGCGATCCTTGTGGTGCTCACGTCGATGAAGGGGGCGTGTCCTCCCAGGAGCTCTGTCCCAGCTTCGAAAGCTGCCCGGGTCCTCGTTGAAGGCCCGTAGAAAACCATGAAGAAGACCTTTCCACCCAGTACCTTGGGAAAAGGTTGCTTTGCTCGGTACTTCATCTTGAAGTCAGCGGCGAGGCGCAGCGTCTCGTCCAGCTCTTGAATCGACCAGTCTTGAGTGGCTATCAGGTCTCTTCCGCGAAGATCTTCTCTCTTCATAGAAACCATCCGCAGACTCCTCCCTTGATCACCCCCAACATGATGTCGGAAAACAGATCGCGTAGTTTCATAGCCGTCGCTTCCACGCTCGATTCCTTGTCCTTAAAAGCCTTGAAAGACTGGAAGGTAATCACTTCGAAGTGAATTGATAGAGCAAATAGTTAAATCAAAATCTGAAGATGGCTGCCCGAAATGAAGGCCATCAAGGTCTCAGGCATCCTCGGCGTCATCGTTCCCTGGTCCTCCGTGCTCACTTCCGTTGCTCTATCACCGTGGTTCAACATCTACGATAACGCCCTCAGTGATCTTGGAAACATAGGGCGCAACTCGCCGGTTGCTTACGTCTTCAACGCCGGGCTGATAGTATCCGGTGCGTCGATCGCGTTATTCGCCTTTCTCCTGTCTGTCAAGAGGCGCTCCTGGGAGTTCTTGGTATGGACGATTCCGTTGTTCTTCGGCGCCGCTGACCTCGCGCTCATAGGTGTCTTCAGTGAAGACGCGGGAATTATTCATGGCATCGTGTCAGTGATATTCTTTGCGTTGATCGCGATTACTGCGTTCATATATAGCTACGCTTCTTGGCCACTCGGTTCACCGCGCATTGGGGCTGTTGCCCTGTTTTTCGGAATAGCCTCCGCGTTTGTCTGGTTCATACCTTGGCCTTGGCACGGCGTCGCCATCCAGGAAACCGCAACGGCATTAATGGCCACGGTCTGGCTCATTTTGGTGTCAATTCGTCTCCCTGACTCCCCGCCGAGGTGACATTGAAGGGAGAACGATCGGTCGACAGGAAACCGCTTAATCCATGCGTGGCTCCCTTAGTTCAGGTAAATCGCAGGACAAGTGTGAAACAGAATGTTCTTCAACAAGATGCGCTGTGCGGTGTGCGGATCGGAGCACTCTCCAGAGGAAAGGCTGTGCGCCTGTCCCAACGCAGATGGTCGACTAGACATCTTCTACGACTACGACCAAGTTGCGCGCTCGATCAGCAGAGAGACACTAGCCCGTCGGCGGCCTTGGATCTGGAAGTACAGGGAACTTCTGCCTGTAACGGAGAAGACTCCTCAGCTGACTCTTGGAGAGGGTAACACCCCGCTTCTCCCTGCATCCAACCTTGGCCGAAAGTTGGGGTTGAAAGAACTCTACGTCAAAGATGAGACCGGAAACCCCACGGCTTCCTTCAAGGACCGCTGCATGGTGGTCGGCGTAGCAAAGGCTCTAGAGTTTGGGAAGGAGGTTGTGGCCTCGGCCTCAAGTGGAAACGCTGCAGCCGCTCTCTCCGCCTACGCTGCCAAGTCCGGCTTGAAGACCTACACCTTTGTGCCGGAACACGCGCCCAGAGCCAAGATCGCTCAGCTCATCCTCCTCGGAGCCACTGTGATTCCGGTGAAGCCCGATGGAGGGGTCGGGGACCCAACGGTCAGGCTCCTCAAGGCAGCGGTCAAGAAATATGGATGGTATCCGTGCCCGAGTTTCGGGCCGATAAACGCCTACCAGGCTGAGGGACCGAAGACAATTGCCTTCGAGGCCGCAGAACAATTCGACTGGCGAAGCCCCGACTGGGTGCTCGCTCCAGTTGGGTCTGGGGGGCTGCTCGCCGGCTGCTGGAAAGGTTTCATCGAGTTCCACGAGGTGGGGCTCTTGGACGAGCTGCCACGAATGGTGGCTGTGCAGTCCCAGGGATGCGCCCCTGTGGTCAAGGCCTTTCTCGAGGGAACAGATCCCCGTAGGATTCCAACGTGGCCCAACCCGAAGACGATGGCCGGGGGATTGGCGGACCCATATCCATGGGATGGAGACGCCGCCCTCAAAGCCCTCGAGCAGTCTGACGGCAAGGCCGTTGCAGTGACGGATGACAAGATCCTCGAGGCACAGACTCTCCTCGCGAGGACGGAGGGGATCTTCGCGGAGCCTTCTGGTGTGGCAGCTCTCGCTGGGCTGGATGCGCTTCTTCAGGAGGGGGTTGTGTCTCGTGATGAAAGGGTCTTGCTCCTCGTGACAGGGTCAGGGCTGAAAGACACAGACGTAGTGTTGAGGCGGACGGAGATTCCTGCAGCCATCCCTTGTAGCCTCGAGGCGCTTGCCAAAGTGATTTGAAGCGTGGGGCGAGGGTCAACACCCCCGCGCGAAGAGAAGGGATAGGGAGTATCCAAAAAATCGAACACCTGTCTATTGATCGCGGGAGACAAGAGCCTCGATTGAATCAGATCTTGAGTTCTGACCCCGCTAGCCGCTCACTCTGGTTCTCACGCAATTGGGCTTGTTTTCGATCGATTTGGGGGGCTGCCCCAGCCAACCGACCTATCGATTAACGTTGCCGTTGTTCTGCGCTCTACTCTGTACTCGCAATTTCCGGTCGATCGCTCCTGAGAAGCCCGAAAAATGCTTTTCGACCATGCGAAAACCATACTATTGTCAGGAAAGACATAAATCATCAATTCAGACCAAATGTTATAGTGTAGAAAGTGCTAGGCTACCCTTTTGTCTTGGTTGGGTTGCTTTGGCTAGTAATGTCGGCATCGTTTCGCGGTAGAGGAAGCCTAAGGGTGACCCGGAGAAGGGTCTTTGCGTCGGGGGCTTATCCGCTCTTGCTTATCGTGCTCGGGGCGACGCTTGAGATCTTCGAGTTGCTGAGGTCTTCCTTAGGATTTATCTTCTGAATTGAACCACGTCATTTGTGCGGCATTTCCCAAATCTTGGCGATCGATCGATCACCTCGTCGATCGACCTTGACCCTTTGAAAAAATCAAAGACGGCCTATCTTGGGCTCCGATTGATCGATCGATGCTTTGCGGCATGATCCCGAGTTGGGTCTTCGAAGCTGAGCGCAAGGTTGGAGTTTCCCAGATTGATCTCTTTGAGCCGCGCGTAAAACCCGGTTCATTCAAGCAGTGCCCTTGTTCGCGTGTCACAATCACTCGACATTTGTTTCTTCCCCGCATTCGAGCCAGAGCCAAGGAGAAGAAAGCACTTCTGGTTGCTGTGAGGGAAGGACAAAATGGTCTCAGTTTTCATGTTTTGGATCAGTGAGCTCAGCAACTGGCCAACGCAGAAAAAAGGCGAGACACTCATTTCTCTTTAGCCTCAATTGCCCATCGAAGACAGTGGCGCCCATCGCGAGCACAGCGATGAATTGAGCTGACCTCACTATATCTCCTTAGTTTTGAGCGGAACGGTGTCGAAAAATGTCTGACCGAGATCGCGATCGATCGAGTCTCTCTATCCTAGCTTGACTCTATCGGTAACGGGGAGCCTCACACCAAGTTCTCTTGCAAACACCCTGAGGGTGTGACCGTCCAGGAGCTCCTCAATAGCCAAAGCATACTTCTTTCCAAAGTGTCTTTCCCATCCCCTAGGATGACTCCTATGCAAAGATCGGCACGATCGTCTCACAATCTCAGCGCCGTTGATGCCGATTTTGAGGAGCTTGAAGACATCGAGTAGCTCGTCGGGAACATCCATCCCTTCTATTTCCTTTCGATAGTATTTGAAGAGCAGGTCAAGATACTTAGGGACAGACAATTTCTTGTCCTTCCAGAACAAGGTTGCTTTGACACCTTCTCTGGCCGCATTTTCTCTTGCGATCAAGTAGTTTTCATGGCGGCAGACGTTCGATATCCTTCTTCCCTTGATGCAAGCCTGTGCGATCGCCTTCAGCATAACCAGTGCAGCAGCGAGGTACTCCGGGATGTTGCTGTCACAGACCCTCAACTCTAAGGTAGGCGGCTTTCTCCCTCGCTTGTTGTAGTTGATTTCGTCATAGTGATATCGATCCAGATCCCCTCTCTTTGTGACACAGCAATATTCTTCGCTACCGAGCAAGAATCTGTTCGAGGCGTACTTGGTTAGCTTACCTCTCCAAACGGGGGAGTTTGCGCATAGCGCTATCAAGAAGGGTATGTGATCATGGATATGTTCTGCAAGTTTTTCAGCCTGCTTCTTCGGAATCCCGGAAGGACCAAATGCAATGTGGAAATGGGTTCCCGCAAACCTATCCTTCCATCCTCCGAGAAATGCGACAGACTCGATCTTCGCTTGCCTTGAATAGAGATACCGTTTCAGAAAGAACTTTCTCAACCCACTCTTGAGGAGAAACAAAGCTTCCCTTACCGTGTAGAAGACCATGCTGTCGTACTCCGTGCCGATGCTCTGGTCGACCGTGAACCTCTCTCCTCTCTCGGCTATGAGTTCGTGGGGCTGAACGATTCTCCTTGTGATCGTGTATCCCGGCATACATATGGCGAAGAACTCCACTTCGACACCCATCGAAACACGGGGTCTTAATGGCATTCTTGAAGCCCCCAAATAACACAGCTATCTTCTGCAGCACACTTTATAGAAGTTCCTTATCACTCGAAGCCCTTCCCTATGCTCGTCGCCTCCGATCCTTGTTTGCTCGGCGTGAAACTGGATACCGTAGAATGGCTTAGTCTTGTGTCTTACAGCCTCCGTCTCGCAGCTTTGGGAAAACGCAAGTAACTGTAGACCCGCCTTCTTGAGACTATCGCGCTTGACGTAGTCGTAGTGGATCTCGGCAAAGACGGCCTCCTGTCCCTTCTTGAATCCGCGGAATATCTCATCAGTTTTGACTACAGTCACTGCCTCAAAACGCCACTCGACAGGTTTCCTAAGGGTCCCGATTTCTGCGCCGAAGGCGGCGCAACCCAACTGGTGACCGAAGCAGATTCCCAGGATGGGTTGCTCAGCATCCAGAATCATTTGGGCAATGTCGCCATACATCGCGCCTTCAGACTCAAGCAAACTGGCTTCTGAGCCAGTCAACAGGATGGCGTCAGCGTCTTTTCCTGGCTCAAAGTCTTGTGAGATACCTTTGAAAGAGACGACCACATATTCGGAGAATGGTTTGATAGCTTGCGTGAGCTCTTTGATCTCAGTGTCGTGCAAATAGTTGTTCAGGACAAGTGTCTTCAATCGCAGGTCATCTGCAAGGCGATAACCAGCCATTCTTTAAGTTTTATCCAAGTGAAAGCACGGTGCAATCCATCGAAAGGTATAAGTTATGAGGTCCTTTTCCCCTCACATGCAAGGTATTCAGGTCATCTCTACGGAGTTCATGTCCGATGGAGACATATTGACGGGGGACTTCGTTTTACCTCGTCGAGACGGCCCGTTTCCTGGTGTCTGCAAGTTTCATGGTCTACCCGGCTCGCGCGACCAAGTGAGCGGAGTCGCCTCTAAGCTGGCGTCAGCCGGCTTCGTTGTTCTGACGTTTGACTTCAGAGGGTTCAGAAGAAGTGGCGGGTTGTTCCGTCTGTCCGGAATGATCGAAGACGCTAGAAACGCAGTTACTCATCTTTTGGAGTCTGATCTATCAACTGAGGGCTGGCTTGGGGTCTATGGAGCGAGCTACGGTGGAGCCGTGGCTGTCTGTTCCGCGGTGCGTGACGAGAGGATTAGCTGTGTCTGTCTTCGCGCGCCCGTCTATGACACGGTTGCCTTTGCCCGGTCGCCCATGATTCAACCTGCTGTAGATCAACTCCTCAAAACCGACCCTGAAAATATGCACGGTCTGGCTGAACCCCGCCTGCGGAAGCAGATCTTGGATTGGATGGTAGAGGACGGAGCGAGATTCAACCCTATCAATGAGATATCCAAGATTTCTCCTCGTCCTCTTTTTGTCATCACAGGAGATGCAGACGAAGGCATCGACCTGGCCGGGGTTCAGCGTCTATTTGAACTGGCGGGGAACCCGAAGGAGCTTGTTGTTGTGAAAGGCGCTGACCACGTGTTCACCGACCCAAAAGCCTATGAAACAACGATAGACCGGGTGGTCGCTTGGTTTTGCGATCAAAGTCCGGGGTAGACACCAATCGATCGAGTTCCAGGTTCTAGAACTATATATAGGTGCGGAGCAGATTTCCTAGACACAGAAGGACGCTGCTGTCTCGCCAGGGTTTGCGGTGAAATATGACAAAGAAAATCAAGATGGCTTTGGTTCTGTTCATCATTGGGATCGTTGCAATCAGTGCATGGTTTGTTCTAGTCAATCAGTTGCAGATTACGAAAGAGGCGTTCGCAATTTTTCTTCTAGACAGCAATGAACTCGTCATATCAGACAGAGACATCATGTCGTATAACAAAACCTCTCACGAAATCAAGCTTAACCAAGATGGAATGGCAAGAATGAGAGCATTGGACTTGTATGGAAAACTCTTCGTGATCAAGTTGGGTAATAGAGAGATTTATAATGGGTCATTTTCGTCCGAAGTCTCTTCCGTACCTTCCTCTGGGATGATTATATTAGATGTCTTGGCTGTTCAGTATGGCCTAGCAGATGGCCTAAGGATACAGGCAGGTTATCCTTCCTCGGAGTTTTTCAAGGGCGCAGACCCAAGAAACAATTACGAAATACTCAACTACTTCCGAGAACTTGGAAAGTTGATCCAGTAAGAAAAATCTTGATTAGTCGCAGAGCCAGCCATCCGCCTTCTGAGCTCAATATTAGCGGTTTGGTAGCGTCGACCGACCGAAAAATATTTAGCTCATTGATCGTCGGGATCGATCGATCGAAAAATGAGTGAGAAAGGTTTCATCATAGTGACCACGCCTCATGTGCCCGGGTATAAGGTCAAGAAGGTCCTTGGCCTTGTAACCGGTTTGACTCCGAGAACGAGAGGGGCAGGAGGGCAACTAAAGGCGGGCATCGAGTCGATGTTTGGCGGCGAGGTCACGGCCTACACATCCGAGATTGAGAAGGCAAGAGCTGAAGCCCTCGAAAGGATGAAGAACAGGGCAGTCGAGATGGGAGCAAACGCCGTGATCGGACTAGACATCGAGACCTCTGACGTGCTACAGGGGGTTATGGTGATCTCAGCCACAGGCACGGCCGTGATCATAGAACCTGAGTAGGTTTGTGTCCTCATCGCTCGACTGTAGCTTGGACTCCCGCCCAAGTAGACAATTAAGTGCGGGAGGTGGGAATTTCAGCGCGTTACCGCGCTTTTGAACCCACGAAGGCCTACGCCAGAGGATCTTGAGTTTGGGCCGAACCCCCCAGAGTGGGGTTCGTCCTCCCCCTTTGACCTGGCTTGGGAACTCCCGCTTCAGATTGTTCGATCATCCCGGTTTTATAGTCTTTTCTGCAGGCATGCTGGAATCCGGGATAACGGGTCACTATTCAGCTGCAGAGCGCGATCGTCATGACTCCTTCTCCCAGCCTTGTGGCTCAAGACACCTTGAAGAACCTGCCCATTGAGGATGAAGGACCTGGTTCACTTGGGAATCTCTCAGAGAAGTCACATTCGCTTTACCCGTTGATAGAAGTTTAGCAGTGCCTTGACCTTCTCGCTCTCTGTGTTGAGGAATATGACCTTCATTTGCTTAACTTCGTCCAGCACTATGATGCCTTCTTTCCGTAGGGGTTCGATGACCCTGGCCACAGTGGAAGGCGAAACGCGAAGCATCTTGGCGGCGAACCCCTGAGTTGTGGCCTTGGTCGGGTGTTCCAATAGATACTGAACAAACTTTGTTTGAGCTTTGCTCCCGAACACTTTTGTCAGATCCACTGCGTCTATCCCTCCTCAAGGTCTGATGATCGTCCCCACCTTCTTGCCTGTCAGCGCCCTCTCCACGTTCGATGGGACGCGTCCGTCCACAACGAAGCAGGGAATCTTGGATCTTTGAAGAATCCTCACCGAGAGAAGGTCGAAAAGCTTGTACTCCCCGGGGAGCTGCGGCTGCGCCAGGATCATTTTCTCCAGTTGCTTGAACGTCATTTCCCTCAGGAGGCGTGCGTTACGATACTTTTTCGGGTCCCTTGAGTAGACGCCCTTGACATCGGTAGCCAACACGAGCTCCTTGGCGCCAACCGACTCCGCGGCGAGAGCTGAAACAGCTACGGTTGACTGGGCGGGCTGCAAACCTCCCGAAACCACTATCTTTCCGCTTGAGGCAAACTCCCGGATCTGCTGTGTGGAGGTAGGCACAGCCGGATACGCTCGTTCACCGAGAGCATATATCAAGAGGTGAGCGTTGATCCTGCTCGACATGACCCCCAGCTCATCGCGGAAGACTTGACTTCCTCCCAGCTCCGCAGCTGCATCGCGGTACTCTCTAGCTACATCCCCGCCGCCGGTGACAACAACAAGACCGGTTCCTGATCGATCGATTCTGGTGAAGATCTCTGCATATTCTTTTATACGAGCGGCTTGGATTTTCTTCGCGGAAATGAGATGCCCCCCCAGCTTGACGACGACACTCATAGATGTGCAGCCTCTATTTGTCGGTCTTTAACGCAGGCATCGTCATAATAAGCTTAGGGTCTTGAGGGGTGAGATCATTTTGAGTCTGGAAAGAAGCGACTCTGTAACTCGCTACCGTTTCAGAAAGGCCGTTCTGGAGCTCGACAAGAAGGGGGGGAGAGGGACGGAACTCATCTCAGTCTACATACCGCCGGGGAAACCCATCTCCGACGTCACCAACTACCTTCGCCAAGAGTATGGAACGGCTTCAAACATCAAGTCGAAGTCAACCCGGAAGAACGTACAGGACGCTATTGAGAAAGCCGTCCAGAGGCTCAAGCTTTTCAAATCGGTCCCTCCCAAAGGGCTGATAGTCTTCAGCGGCGCCATACCTCAGAACGGTCCAGGAAGCGAGAAGATCGAGGTCTCACACCTGGTTCCACCAGAGCCGATCAACACCTTCTGGTACTCCTGCGACTCCAAGTTCAACACTCAGCCTCTGAAGGAAATGCTTGTCGAGCATGATGTCTACGGTGTAGTGGTGATCGACAACGATGACGCGGCTGTGGCTGTCGTGCGGGGGAGAAGCCTTCCCGTTATGAAGACATTCACCTCAGGAGTCCCTGGAAAACATCGCGCCGGAGGCCAGTCTGCCAAACGGTTCGAAAGGCTTAGAGAAGCCAGCCTCAACGAATACTACAAAAGGATCGCAGGTCACGCGAACAAATTCTTCCTCGGTTACCCCGACCTCAAGGGAGTGATCCTCGCAGGGCCGGGTCCCACGAAGGAGAACTTCGCCAAGACCGACCTTCTTCACTACACGTTGAAGGACAAGCTGCACATCATCGACACGTCCTACTCCGGGGAGAGCGGGGTCAGGGAGGCGATAGAGAAATCGATGGACATCCTCAAGGAGCTGAGATACGTCCAAGAGAAGAGGCTGATGCAGGAGTTCCTGAGGAACGTTGGAGAAGAGAAAGGCTTGGCCGCGTACGGCCTATCGGAAGTTCGAAATAAACTGGCTCACGGCGCAGTCGAAACGCTCCTCATATCGGAGGGACTGGACATGCAGCAGCTCAGTGTCACCTGCAGCAGCTGCGGATACAAGGCAGATCAGATGGTTCCACAAAGCGAGGTCTTGGAGAGGACAACCCGAGTCGGCTCTGAGAAGTGTCCTACCTGTGAAAACCAGGCGCTGATGGTAACTGAGACGAAGCCTCTTCTAGATGTCTTGATAGATGAAGCCGAGAAACGGGAAGTTAACGTAGAGCTCATATCAGCCGGAACGGAGGAAGGGGAGATGCTGAGGAAAGCATTCGGAGGCATCGCCGCCATACTGAGGTACTAGGCCCCGCTCCTCAACTAAACAGATGTAAGCCAGCCTTTTTCTAGGTGGGTCTTCTCATGATAGATAGAAAATCCTTGGGCAGCAGGGTCACCCCTATCTGGGTGCTCAAGAGACTTGAGCCAGCGTACGGTGAACCATCACCTCGAAGACAGATGAATCCTCTAGACGAGCTCGTTCTGACAATGCTTTCGCAGAACACGTCGGACATCAACAGCCACAGAGCCTTTCAGAACCTAAAGAGAGTCTTCCCAAAATGGGACAGGGTTCTCAGAGCCGATCAGAAGAAGCTAGCTGAAACCATAAGGGTAGCAGGGCTGAGCGAGATCAGAGCCGCCAGAATACAAAAAGTCTTGAAGGAGATTAAGTCGAGGTTTGGGTCCCTGACCCTTGCATCCCTGAGCTCCGTGGATAGCACCGAGGCCTACGAGTTCCTGAAGAGCCTCACTGGTGTCGGACCCAAGACAGCGGCGTGTGTGATGCTGTTCTCTCTACGCAAGCCATTCATGCCGGTCGACACGCATATACACAGGGTCTCACTGCGAGTAGGGTTGATCGAGAAGAAGACTACCACCGAAGTAGCCCAACAGTTCTTCGTGGAATCAGTGCCCGAACCGAAGCTCTACGCCTTTCACATAAACATGATACGGCACGGCAGAACAATCTGTAGAGCGCGCAACCCACTTTGCCCCAAATGCGTTCTCAACCCACGATGCAGGTACTATAAAGAACTCCGGTCGAGCGCCGATCGATCGGCCTCAAATACACTTATGACCGACCTGCCAATGAACCAATCAACGGGGTTCGGTTTCGACCGTGATAGTTGATGATCTGCTTGGATTCTCAGAGAAGAGGTTGAAGAAGAGAAGCGTTGTGGATCTGCGGCTCGGGCTGGGATACTTCGCTGTCCTCTTGGACGATGGATCCCTCGGCCTGGCACACTCGCTTAGGAGCGACGCATTCCACTGCTGTGAGATCAGCGAAAAGGCGGGAGAACTCGGAGGCGGCGCGTGGGATCTAGCAAGGCTGGCGCTCGCCCCAAGAGGCACGGACTCCAGCGTCGGCGTGGCCACCATAAACGCCGCCGTTAACCCAGGGGCGAAGGCTGAGCAAGGCGACGTCCTGGATTTTCTTGACCTTCACCCGAACGAGAAGATAGGCATGATCGGGTACTTCCGTCCCATTGTGCCAAAGTTACGAGAGGCTCACGAACTGCTGATCTTTGAGAGGTCTCCTCAGGGCGATGAAGTGTACCCGGACTGGGCGGCGGAGAAGATGCTTCCAACCGTGGACGTAGCCATAATAACCGGGACAGCGATCATCAACAAGACGATCGATCATCTCCTCGAGCTGACTGCGAACGCCCGACAGATAGCTGTGGTCGGCCCCTCAACAACTCTTGCGGCCGACGTCTTTGCCAAGAGAGGAGTCACCCTCCTCAGTGGCATGGTAGTGGATGACGTTGAGAAAGCGTTGAATATCGTAAGCCAAGGAGGCGGAACGAGAAGACTCAGCAAGGTCTCAAGAAAAGTCACAGTGGACCTGAGGAAACTCGATTGATCGATTGATATGTCTCCTCCTTCTCGGGGATCTCCAGCTCAGGCGAAAACCTAAGAGCGATGGCCTTCTCAGAACTGGACGCTCCAATAGAACTGAAATCAGCTCGTCCTTGACGCTAGAGCTCGCCTCACAACAGTTTTGCGACGAGCTCTGTTAGGTCGTATATTTCGATATTCTTGTCGGTCGCATGCGCTCTAAGAAGTTCTTTACACATTGGGCAAGCAGTGATTATGCCCTCTGCCTCTATTTTCTGAGCCTCGTCGACCACCTTCCCCGATATTCTGGCCGACAATTCTGGATGAATCATTGCAAATCCCTCATTACCACCGCAACAATATGCCTTATCCTTGATCCATCTCATTTCAACGAAATCTATCCCATGCAAGGTCTTGATCACGTCTCTGGGAGCATCGAATATATTCGCATATCTTCCGAGGTAGCACGGATCATGATAGGTCATCTTTTTTTCAGAGAATCCTTTCACGCTCAGTTTTCCCTTCCCAATCAGCCTGGCTAAATATTCTGAGGCATGACAGATCTCTGGGTCTATCGGAAAACCCAGTGACGGGTATACCTCTTTCAGCATGTAGTAGCATTCCGGGCAGGAAGTTAACACGATCTTGTGGTTTGACTTGTTTATGTAGTTTGAATTGTGTTCGGCTAGGGTTTTTGTCGTCGTTTCCAGACCCAGATCCCATTGGGGTAGCCCACAGCACCATTCTTCTCCTTTCATAAGATCGAAACTGAGATTGGCGCGTTGTAATATCTTGGTAACCGCATTCGCGATTTCAGGTCTACGGTAAGCCGTCGTGCAGCCAACAAAGTACAGGAGATCCGCGTCACTATCCTTAGAGGCGGCTTTTGCCGCGGTCTTCCCCAATCTGTCCTCGTGGGGTTCCCCGTACGGGTTGTGAGATTTCAGCGTCGCCTCATTGAGATGCACAACTGATTGCGGCGCATAGTTCAATTCGACGACGTCCCTCCGGGCTGCTCTGACTTTCTCAGGTACATCTTGGTTCGTGGCGCACCAAGATTGACATAGGAGGCAGCTACAACAGCATTCGTAGATGATCTCAGCGATCTCCTTGGAATATGTCTCTTTTCCATTCAGAATCAACCATAGTATGTATTGTTGCATTGTGGGACATCTCGATTGTATCTTTGTTTCAGAGAAGACTGTGCAAATGTCTTGGCACATCAATGGACAGTAAGCGCATATCTCTATTTTGTCGGATATTTCTTCTATATGCATCTTATCTTCCTCCTAATCCCAGAACCCCTGGGTTCAAAATGTTGTTAGGATCTAAAGATCCCTTGATTTTCTTTAGAACTTCAAAGCCAGCCCCATACTGTTCGGGCAAGAAGTGACCTAACAGGCTTCCAAGTCCATGGTGGTGGTTTATTACTCCTCCATGCTGTAGGGCAACTCTGACCATGGTACTCCAGACGTCCCGGTATATTTCAACTAGATTTTTCTCTTCAGGTACTTCGTATAGGTGCCACCGGGGGTAGAGCATAGCCCCATGCTTGTACCAGTGGGAGAAGTGCCCGTAGAACCATCCCTTGTATTTGTTGCCAAACCTCTCCCAGAAAGTATTCTTCATAGCTAAATACAGGTCTTCTATCTTGTCGTATGTTGTACACGTGTCTGAAGTTCCACCGGCCTCTCTTCCTCCGAGTAGGGCTCGATACTCTTTGAGGCTCTTGGGAGTTGGGTAGTAGTCGTCATATTTGTGCTCCCACCAGTGCTCTCCGGGCTCTCTTCCAAGATCCTTACCTCCCTCCCCCTTGCAGATCTCTAGGGCGACAGTTTCCTCTAGGTCAACCATTTTCTTCAACCCGTCGAACCCTATGACCAAGAATGCTCCACTTTCTTCGATTCCCCAGGTGTCTCTGATCTTGGTTCGGGTTTCCTCTTGGTCGTAAAGTCTTGCCAAGCACGGAACGATATCTCTTTGCATGATCTTCCTCATCGCCTCTATTCCAGAGTGTATGTCAGGAAACAATATTCCTCGAAACCTACGTTCCTCGGGCATGTGGTGAATCTTCATCACGGCTTGAGTCACTACTCCGAGCGTCCCCTCACAGCCTATGAAAAGGTGATTGAGATCAGGCCCTGTGGCTTTTCCCGGTGCAGGCCTCGTCTGAAGCACTTCCCCTGTAGGCAAGACGACTCTTAAGGCAAGAATCATATCCTCTATTTTCCCGTATTTGGTTGATAGTCTTCCGGCCGACCGACACGCTATATAACCGCCTATACAAGAACAGAAGTAGGAAGCGGGTAGATGTCCGGATGTGTATCCTAGCCGGTTTAGCTCATCCTCAAGCTTCCAACAGTTTACGCCAGATTCAACGGTTGCCGTCAACGATTTATCGTCTATTTCCCTTATTTTGTTCATCTTCTTTATGTCCAGAATGATTCCACCGTATAGGGGGAGATTTCCCCCCATTCCACTGCTTCCTCCTCCGAATGGGGTGACCGGAATGTTTTCTTTATTCGCTAGGATCAGAATTCTCGAGATATCAGCCTCGGATGTTGGATGTACGATGAAATCCGCCTTTGGAACAGGGAATCCTTGGGCCATCCATGTGCGTGCAAGCCAATTTCTTCCAATGGAGTATATGGTACGATCGATTTCCCTGACAACTAGATTTTCTTCTCCGACGATATCAACAAGCTGTCTGTGGATCAGGTCGTGTCTGTGTTTCTCCAATACTAAATCAGCTCCTCCAAGCATTCATCAATACGGATATCTTGAGACGCTGTATGGGTTTTGTCTTTATTAAGATTTCATCTCTTGATTTTTGTGGAAGTCCGGGTGGAAACGCAGGTGGCAGGCACGGCAATTCACGGTCTATGCTCAAGTAACCAGAGTTTGTGTTTGCACCGTTGAAAAACAATGAGTTTCTCTACCCCGATTCTTTGTGCTCATAACCTATTGACTGAAACCAAGAACACGGACTATGTGGAATTCAACGGCTGATAGATCGATCGGAGAGCTCGCGTTTGGCCTAGCGAAAGATCAATCGGCAAACTGGTCGAGAGAATGGACTCGATACTGGAGTTTGTCCCGCAACTCTTTTATCTGTTGACGAATGGTCCTATTGTGGGACGTAGGATGAATGTCCAAACTCGAGAGACTGATGTCGCTGTAATTGGAGGCGGAGCGGCTGGGCTCTTCGCTGCGATATACGCTGCCAAGGGCGGAGCAAGCGTCATGCTCTTAGAGAAAGGGATAACGGGCCGCTACGGCGCCACGTCGTGTGCGCTTTGGAGCATCCAGGCGCCTTTCGGGCCCAGGGGCATGGATGCGCGTGACTCTCCTGAAGTGATGTTTCGTGACATTGTGACGAACGGTCGTTTCCTCGGAGACCAGAACATCATCGAAGTGATAACGAAGACGGCGTGTGACAGGATACTCGACCTTGAAAGCTACGGGCTGAAGTTCAGAAAGCTTGAGGACGGCAGGTTCTATCAGACCCCCTTCCCAGGTCAGACGTATCCGAGGTCTGTCTTCGTCTATGAGAACGGCCATGCTATGTCGATGGCTTTGGCAAGGGAAGTCCAGAGAACGCTGGACGTATGGGTAGTGAACGACTTCAGCGCTTTCGCAATCCTGACGAACCGAGGCAGAACTGTCGGCGTGCTTGGGCTTGACATGGGTGAGGGTCAGCCTGTGGCCGTGAAAGCCAAGGCAACTGTCCTGGCAACCGGGGGCTACACGGCGATGTGGGACTTCACCGATAACCCGCCGAACCTCACGGGTGACTCCCTCGCCATGGCGTACCGGGCAGGGGCCGACCTTATCGATCTGCAGTTTTGCGACTTCTACGGAACCGATGTAGTCTGGCCACCAAGTGTTAGGGGTACGGTGGTTCTATACGAACTGCTCGCCAAGCAGTTCACCGACGGAAACCTGTACAATTCTGAGGGGAAAGCCATCTTCCCGAAGCCGCTGCCGGTTCGTGACGAGGCTCTCAGAATGATTTACGATGAGATCAGGAAGGGGAGAGGCACGCCGCACGGAGGAGTGTGGTACGACGTCACGAGGAGCAGGAAGAGCAAAGCAGAGATCAGGAAGATCTACGAGGATATGACACCCAGGCACTACAACTTCATAAAAGAAGCAGCAGGAATAGACCTCGTAGAGGAGCCCCTTGAAGTTGCTCCCGCAACGCACTACCAATCCGGGGGAGTATCCATCAACGAGAGATGTGAAACCACGCTTCGAGGTCTGTATGCAGCTGGAGAATGCTCATCGAATTTTCAGGGAGGAAACAGGGTCGCGGGCATGGGTCTGTGCGCCGCAATAACCCTGGGTGCGCAAGCCGGAAAACACGCAGCGATGTATGCGGCGAAGAAGTCTGCGAGGCTCGATAGAAGCCAAGTGGAATATTGGGTCAAGAAGGCGAACTCGTTCCTAAGACCAAAGAAGCGCGAAGCAGGGGGCCATCAACTGAAGGATAGGGTGCGAAAGACTATGGGCACATACATGGCGCCGATAAGGAGCAGGAGAGGCCTCGAGAGAGGCAACGCGGAAATCCAGAAGATCAGAGCCAAACTCCTGCCTAGAGTGCACGTGCCGGACGTGGGGACATACAACGTTGAGTGGGCTGAAGCCATCGAGGGCATGCTTATGCTGGAGACAGCAGGGCTTGCCATCGGGTGCGCGCTGAGGAGAACCGAGTCAAGGGGTCACCACTTTAGGGAGGACTACCCTCAGAGAGACGACAAGAACTGGCTGAAGCACATCGTCGTAAAGTTGAGGGCTGGAAGACCAACCTACTCGACGCGGCCTGTGATATACACCAAGATCAAACCTCTGGAGATGAAGTGAAATGGTTCAAAAGATCACGGCGAAAGTTTTCCGATTCGACCCGGCCAGGGACCCTGCACCATACTACAGGACCTACAAGCTACCTGTTGAAGAGCCGACCACGGTTCTCACGATCTTGAAGAGGATCCACGAGGAGAAGGATCACACGCTTGCCTACAGAGATCACATCTGCTACAAGGGCATATGTGTTGCATGTGAAGCGAGAGTGAATGGAAGAACTGTCAGGACCTGTTCGACCCTCGTCAAACCAGGAGAAACCGTTCTCATCGAGCCTGTCACAACAAACCCCGTCATCAGAGATGTCGTCACTGACCTCGGAAGAACGGCTGAGAGAGAAGGAATCTCCTTCCTAATCAAGAGAGGAGCTCTCGTCCAGATAAGGAAGCCAAGTGGATCCAAAGACTAAAGGAAGGGTAATCCTTCCTCATCGGTCACATCGGCGGATAAGTCAGCTCTGAGCTGTTGAGCAGCGTGAGCTCTCCACCTCGATCGGTCAGGCCATCAACCATTAATAGAAGACGTCCCCTTTCTCACAGTGCGGATCGAGCTTGGGTCACGCCGAAAACAGCTGCATGCTAGGTGTAGATGTCGGAACAGGTGGGTGCAAGGCTGTTGTCGTTGACTCAGAAGGGCGAATCACTTCAACCGCAACCAAGGAGTATCCAACCAGTTATCCGGCCGCTGGATGGGCTGAGCAGGACCCCGAGCACTGGTATTCCGCCTTCTGTCAGATGGTCAGACGCATCGCCGCCGAAGCCGAGAAATACGGAGGAATCCAGTCAGTTTGCGTCGACGGTCAACCGCACACACCCGTCTTCTTGAACGAAGACATGAAGGTGCTGAGACCGGCGATCCCCTGGACGGACACTAGAAGCATAGCACAAGTAGAAAAGATACGGAAGAATATGGGACAAAGGATTCCTGAGATAACCTACAACCCAGCAACAACAGCCTTCACCCTTCCACAAATAATGTGGGTCGCCGAGAACGAACCAGATGCGTGGAGAAGAACCTTCAAACTTCAGATTGCCAAGGACTATGTGCGAAAGAGAATCTCCGACTGCGGTTGGCTGACAGACCACTCGGACGCTATCGGAACCTTGATGTACGATGCGGAGAAGTTCAAATGGTCAGAGGAGATCTGCGAGACGTTTGATATACCACTCGACAAACTCCCGGACGTCGTCCCGTCAGCCGAGAAGGTCGGGTCCATTACAGACAAGGCGTCGCGAGAGACAGGCCTCGAAGCTGGGGTTCCAGTGGTGGGGGGGGCTCACGATCCCTGCATTGAGAACCTTGCAGCGGGCGTTGTCCGCCCCGGCCAATGCTTCATCAAGCTGGCCACCGCAGGCGTGGTTTCCTTCACAACGGCCAAACCCCGCCCTGACTTGCGTGGCCGAGCTGTGACCTACTGTCTGCCGACGACAAGGAACAATGCAGATAGGTGGTTCACCAAGACAAGCACCCTTTCCTGCGGCTCCTCTGTCAGGTGGTTCAGGGACACCTTCTGCAGGGAAGAGGTAGAGCTCGCGTCGAAGACATGTCGAAGGCCGTACGATCTGATGGACGAGATGGCAGCCAAGGTTCCGGTAGGCTCCGGAGGATTAGTCTTCCATCCCTACCTGATCGGCGAGGGCTCACCGTACTGGGACCCATACCTGAAGGGAAGCTTCTTCGGGGTGACGTTGAGACATCGAAGAGAACACTTCTGCAGGGCTGTACTGGAGGGTGTTGCATTCTCACTGAGGGACGGCTTCTCGGTCTTCGAGGGCTTGCGCCTGTCGCCGAGTGAGGTGAGGTTTATCGGGGGAGGCTCCAAGAGCAAGGTCTGGGGGCAAATTGTCTGCGATGTCCTCGGAACCAATCTGTTGAAGCCACTGGGAGGCGACGCGTCGTACGGAGCGGCTCTTCTGGGGGGAGTAGGTGTCGGCGCATTCAGGAACATCGAAGAGGCGTGCGACACATGTGTGAGGATAGGTGAAACCCTCGAGCCGGATGCAGAAAGGCACCAACGCTATGAGGAGGTATTCAGGATATATCTAGAACTTCAAAGACAAACCTCACAAGTCTCTAGGCGCCTACACAGCTTCCAGGCCGAGGATTGATTCTTGACACTCTCAGAGTATACGTTTATATGAAAAGGACCCAATTCCCACTGGATTAGCAGGGGAATTTATGGAGATGAGTAAACCGAAGTCAGAGGAGAGGCTCTGGTGGCAGCAGTACACCAGGCCCGAACTAGTCGCCTACGCGAAGAAGAATGACATAGCCCTGTTTCCGATAGGGTCCGTCGAGCAGCATGGCGAACACTTGTCCACAGGAGAGGATACATGGCACGCCACAGGGATCGCACAGAGAGTTGCGAGGAAAACGGGTGTTATTCTCCTTCCTCCACCGTGGTACGGAGCGCACCCCTACCACCACTGGTACTACGCTGGCACCATACCTCTTCGAACAGAAACATTCGTGAACCTATTGATCGATGTCGTGAGAGGAGCTTCCCACGCAGGCTTCAACAAGTTCATAATATTCAACTGTCACGGACAGGAATGGGCGGTTCCGGCAGCGATCCATCAACTGGGCCTCGAGGGATACTTCGTGGCCGCTCCGACGCTCTGGGACATAACGAAGGAGAAGATCAACGTTGTGATGGAAACGACTTTCATGCACGCTGATGAAGCCGAGACCTCGCTTGGACTTTATCTCGTGCCGGATTTGGTAGACATGAGCAAGGCTCGTGACGAAACCCCCTCCTCCTTGATAGATAAGAAGTGGTACGGCGGACCTGGAACCATCATAAAGGACAAGATACCGTGGTATGCGGCTACGTTCGCTGAACCAGAATACAAACACCTCAAATACGGAGTCGTGGGCCACGCAACCAAGGGAACAGCTGAGAAGGGGGAGAAGATAGTCAACGCAGCTGTCGACTGGCTCGTGGACTTCATAAACGATCTAAAAGCCAAGTATCCTCCAGGCGTGAAGCCACCCGTAAAGTAGGACTGACAACACTCGCGATCAATCGTATGCAGTTCGCGAATGCTATTCACGGTGTTTTATTTTTGTATTATCTTACTGGGCTTCTTCAGCTCGTACGTCTCTGGTGGCCCACCTCGGGAAATCGGATCTCCTCTCCGACGGTGTAGAGGAAGATTCGGGCGGTGGTCTCCCCGACATGCTTGAAGCGATTAGCGAGACGTTTGACGACGTTGGCGTAATTGCTCGTCTTGTCTAGGCTGTCGAGCCATCGCTGGAAGCTGCCATTCTCCGACCTGATCAGCTTGAACTCGCGGGCGTTGTCTATAGTGGCCAGGATCTTCTTCTGGTTGCGGATGATCCCCTTATCCTTCATCAGGCGCCCGATGTCTTTCACACCGTAGGATGCAATAGTCTCTATGTCGAAGCCGTAGAAGGCCTTTTTGAAGTTAGGCCATTTGTTGGTAATGGTGCGCCAGCTGAGACCTGCCTGGAAGATGCAACGGGTCAAGTTCTCGAAGTAAGCCTCGTCCGTAGGCGGCTTACGGCCACGGTACATCCAGCTCGGCGGCGTCCACTCCTTGTTCATATCAATTCTGAAAGGTCTTGGTGCGTTTTTAAGAGTTATGATTTGTGCATACTGTACGTCTGCTGATGTGGGTCCCCTCATCGGTCACCGCTGTCGATCGATGAGTCCTCTCGTCCTGGCCTTAGGTTATAAGATGTCATGATCGAGCGCACGAGTTTGGAGACTACGAACATTAATCTTGGTTCTTATGAGATTGATTGAAGATGGTCTGTAAGCTTGAACTCAGCACTAGAAACAAAGGGGCATCTATTTCTAGAATAAGCGTTTTAAATTTCATTGATATCCTTTAGAGGGGCGATAGGCATATGGAAAAGAACGGAAACAAGAAAGCGGAACGTAATGAAAGGATTAATGAGCTTAACAATATCTTTGAGGAATTGATAACCGACGGAAGGGAGCTCGCTAAGGACCTAATCTCCGGGATTACTCAAACTTTCGTTGCAGGAGTCATAGCCGTCATCTTCGGAGTTCAGACTGCGTATTACAATAGGCACTACATTGTTCAGGGCGACCTTATTCCACTGTTGCTTGCTGCAGCCACCATATTTGTTGGCTTGATCATTGTCTTGCGCGGCTTCATACTAAGGAAGAAGTACGCGAGACTATCCGAAACCTACCAAGAGCTACGCAACCTCTAGGGGAAGCCAGGGTGTCTTCTTCCAGAAGGGAGCCAAGCCAAATAGCTCTAGAACTGCTGGATTGCTTAGACGAAAAAGGGGAAGCCACAAAGTGGGACTTGATCAAGATCCTGGGGAACACTTCTCAGTTTCGTCATTGGGTTGAAGAATTCCTAGTGAAAGAAGAATTCGTAGAGGAAAGGAGAGAGTCGAGGAATTACTTCTATAAGAAGACTGAAACAGGGGAACTATTCCATAAACTACTGAAGAACGGCATGATGATGAAAGCCTTATTGCGAGTGAGTGGTAGAAGGCTGAAAATGGACTAGTGTCTTTGGTAGCCAAGTTCAATAGAGAAGAATTCGTTCGATTGATCGATCTCCGTTCAAACTATCTGGAGGAAGCGCCGAATCGATTATGAAGATGTCAACGCAGTCCTTTTTCCACCGAGCGACCATGCTTCCATACGTTTCTTGGGAACAGGTGACGTGTTCTTAGACCCAGCCTCACGAGAGAGAGCATCAACGGAACCTCCATTAGCGGACCGATCACTGTCGCTAGAGCGGCTCCCGAATTTATGCCATACAGTGTTGTCGCCATCGCTATGGCGACCTCAAAGTGGCTGCTTGAACCGATGAGGGTTGTGTCTATCGAGGTTGGGTAGTCCCAGTTCGAGAACCACGAAACAGAGTATGTTATGACGATCATAGTGACGTAGTGTAAGAGATTGGGCGCGGCGAGATATGCAACTAGAAGCGGGTCGCTGAGTATGATGTTTCCTTGAAAGGAGAACATGACGATCAAGGTTATCAACAAGGCGACGATGGATATTTTGCGGACGAGCTCAAGGTAAGTGTTGCTAAACCATTCCTTTCCCTTTCTGCCTATCAACAGCTTTCTTGATACCGCTCCCAACGATACTGGAAGGGCTATAAAGATGACGACGCTTAGGGCGATCAGATCCCATGGAACAGGTATACCGCTTACCCCTAGATAGAAGGCTGATAGGGGCGCGTAAAGAATAACCATCAGTAGCGCGTTGATGGTGGTGTTTATCAGCCCTTGAGCAAGGTCTCCCTTGGCCAGCATCATCCACCACATCACCATGGCTGTACATGGAGACATGCCGAGGAGTATGACGCCGGCTTTGTGCATTGGATCGGTGAGGAGTAGGTTTGCGAACAGTGTCATTATGGGTGGGGCGATGACCCAGTTCGCGATGATGGTAAGGAGCATGGGTTTTGGTTTCCTCGCAGCTTTCTTGACATCGCTGAGAGCTATGCCGACCACGGTAGGATACATCATGAAGAATAGGCAGATGCCGATGGGGATTGACAGTTGACGGAATTTCAGCGAGTCCAGATACTCACCGAAGGCCGGGAAGACCCTACCGATCAACAGCCCGGCGACGATGCAGAGGGCGATCCATAGCGTAAGGTACTTCTCAAAGACCCCGAGCTTGGCCTCCTTATCTCCCGCCACATCAAATACCCGGCGCTCAGGCAAATACATTAAAATATTTAAATCTATCTATATCTGCGGGGCCGTCTACCTGTCGAAGTCTCTTTCCGACAATTTTTCAAGAATCCTAACTGGAGAATCCCAGGAAATCAAAAAGGTGCCGGGTAATCTTCGGTTTCGAAATGCTGTAGAAGACCCACTTTCCTTCCTTTCTGTGCTTGATTAGCCCGACGTTCTGCAAGATGTTCAAGTGATGGGACGCTGTCGGCTGAGTCAAGTCTAGGGCGACTGTTAACTCACAGACACACATCTCCCTAAGGCTGAGAAGTCTTAACATCATCAGCCTCGTATCGTTGGCAAGAGCCTTCAGCAAGCGGCTCTGCCTATTGACAAAATCAGGGTCAGCCAGTTCCCGGGCGGTGTGCTTTAGCTCGGCTGCGTACCTATCTACATCCGCTGTCGGACGAAGGCCCGCGCAGACAAGCCTCTCGAGCCTTTCGCTCGATCGACTCGCCGACCTCCTCTTACGCCTCATGTTTTTCGTCCTCGCAGCCAACCAGCAGACACACTCCTGGCCATATATATTTAAATATTTCGATCTGGTCACCGATGGATGATTCGATATATTTAAATAGATCAATACATCACGTCGTATCAACGGCGAGTGGAAGGCAGGAGAACATGGTTAAGGACAAGACAACTGAAGGGTGTGCTTGCACCCAGAACCTCTTGGATATGCTCAGGGCGGCCCAAACAGCTAAGAAAACCTCTTTGACAAAAATAACATGTTCTGATTGCGGAAAGGTGTTCTGCTCAAACGCCGACAGGAAGCTTTGTTTCGATTGCGAGGCAAAGAAAAGATAGAGGCGTGACGAACGTTTTGGGAGACGATGAGAAAATAGGGTTCATCTTTTGTGTGTGTACAGGTAAGTGCCCTGGTTTCGCCCAGCTAGACATATGGGACTTCATTAATATCATCCGAACCGAGTACCCCGTGGAGTACGCCTTCATCCATCCTATGTTATGTGACGAGGATGGCGAACGATTCCTCGAAGAATTCCTCAGGAAAGGAAGCAAGTATATTGTGGCTGGTTGCGCCCCGGTGATGCAGAAGAAGCTCTTCAAGGAGTCCTTCGAGAAGGCAGGGCTGGACATCCGCAACGACCTAGTACCACTGGACGTCAGGAACATGAAACTAGAGGAAGCATTGAATGTTGTAAAGAAAGCTCTGTCGGAGGTGGGGAGGGACGTCGAGTGAAACCTACATGGGTGTACCGCGAGACGAGATTCCCTGGTCGCCACGGATAGACTACGAGAAATGTGACTTGTGCGGAGACGATCCTCAATGCCTCAAGTTCTGCCCGCACGATGTGTATAGGGTTGAGCGCGAGTCGAAGAAGATAGTTGTGAAGAACCCGGATAACTGTGTCGTCTTTTGTAGGAGTTGTAGGAAGGTCTGTGCCCAAGACGCTCTCAGCTTTCCGAGCAAACCAGAAGTCCTCAAGATAATCAAACGAAAAAGGGGCTACTGAGAAACGAGGCTGACTGAAAGTGTCTAAGAAGAACTATGTGTTTGTGATCCCGTGTAGCGGCATAGGAAAATCTCTGGGAACCGTGGGCAGGAAAGCTGCATACAAGGTTGTGGAAGAACTCCGTCCCAGACCTACTAGAACAACCTGCCTCGCGTTATTGACGGTTGGAGACGAGGAAACCCTAAAAGAGGTCAGGGAGCATCCCTGTATCTCCATAGATGGCTGTCCAGCCAAGTGCGCACAGAAGAACATTGAGGCCTCCAAAGGGCGGCTCATGAAGAGCCTGATGGTTACCGACACTCTCAGAAGGCATAAAGAGTTGAGGCCCGAAGGCGTCATAGAGCTGAACCCCGAGGGCTGCGAGTTGGCAAACCTCCTGGCGGAAGAGGCGGCAAAGATAGTTGATGAAATATTGGAGAGTAGAGATTGATGTCGATCGTAAAGAACAAAGTAGGGATAGTCTCATGTAGCGGAGAAGAGATCCCTGAAGGAACAATCTCACGGATAGCCACACGGATTGTTCTAGAGAAGCTTAGGCCCGAAGAAACCGTCACGATCTGCCTACCTCTATTTCTTGCTGGAGGCGAAGGTGAAAGAGCCTTCGCCCGAGTGTTTCCAACCATAACCGTGGACGGATGCGAGAAACGATGCGCTGAGATCGGAACCAAGAAGTACAGCGGCAGGCCGGCCGCGACCATCGTGGTAACCGACATCTTGAAGAGATACCCCAATCTCAAACTCGGACGCAGAGATGAACTGAGCGCCGAGGAATGGGAGTTCGCGGAAAACGTGGCTGAAGAGCTAGCTATGAAAGTGGGTGAAGTACTGGGTAACGGAAAAGAACTTGGCGGGAACGGAGAAACATGTCAGAAGGCGGAAAAGTAGTTGTGTTGACGTGTGCGGGGATGGACAAGGCTCTTGGTTCTGTGGCCCGTGCTAGCGTTTTCAAGGTGGTGGAGGAGCTCAGACCAGACAAGGCTAAACTAGTCTGTCTACCGCCGCTGCTAGCCGGCGTTGCCTCCCACTCCAAGATGATCAGAAGCCTTCCAGTTATAACCGTGGACGGCTGCGCTGAGCGATGTGCAACCAAACTGGCAGTCAAGAACCGTGGAAGAATCAGAGGAAGAGTCCTAGTTCCAGAGAGCGCCAAGAAGCATGATCTAGCACCCCAGTCAGCATCTAACATAGGACCCAACGGTGAGAAACTTGCTGAGATAATTGCACAAGAAATTGCATCCGTAGTTGACAGGGTCATCCAAGCAAGATGACGAAAATGACCGAGAAAGCGTTCGAGATCACGGTGGACAAATGGACTTTTCGAGTGCCAAGAGACCGCTATTACAACGAGAATGATTTCTGGGCGAAGCTAGAAGGAAGTACGGCGACGGTGGGTATCACCGACTTCCTTCAAAACATGGCCGGCGACATCATCTATGTTGAGCTACCGGAACTAGACGCCGCGGTGGACCAGTTCGACGAAGCGGGGTCCTTTGAGGCTATCAAGATTATGCTTGATGTCATATCGCCAGTGGCAGGCATCGTAAGGGAGGTTAACGAGCAGCTTCACCAGAGGCCGGAGCTAGTAAATCAAAACCCCTATGGAGACGGCTGGTTCGTCAAGATTGAGGTCAAAGACTTCAAAAAGGATAAGGAGAATCTTCTTGATCCCGCAGGTTACTTTGAGGTCATGAAGCGAAAAATCGACGCTGAAAGGGCGAGATTGAAGAAGTGATAGGAGATTGATTTCGGTCGGTCGAGAAGCGGTAATCTTTTCTTGGTCAACAGTGTTGCTTGTGGAAGCGAAGGTTCAGAACGAAGATTTGCTCACAGACACAAGAGGCGAAGCAATCGTCGGCCGATCGGAGATATCCATTGGACTGACAGAGGAATCAAACTCTGATTTGATTGCATGCGATCGGCATGGCTAAGAGATCTGGGGACTGAGAATGGAAGAGACTTTCTATTGTCTTCTTTGTAAGAAGCCAATGTCCCCCTCATCAAAAATCATTACCTGTTCCTTCTGTGGAGGCAGGGAAAAGGCTGATTACGTCTGTCCAGATGGACACTACATCTGTGAGGATTGCAGAGTCGCATCTCCTGATAGGCTTGTCAAAAAGGTGTGTGAAGCCACCCAGGATACAGACCCCATGAAAACAGCGATTCTTCTGATGAGGCATCCCGCCATACAGATTCACGGTCCTGAGCACCACTATCTAGTGAGCAGCGTCTTGCTAGCCGCTTTGAGAAATCTAGGTGAGTTCAAGATCGATGATTCCGCATTCGATAGGGCCATTTCAAGAGGAAAGAGGATTCTCTTTGGTTCCTGTGGCTTTTGGGGTGTCTGCGGATCCGCGGCGGGTGTGGGGATGGCTGTTAGCATAGCTACCAATGCCACTATGATGTCTGATAAGGAGCGGTCATTGTCGATGCAGGCTACCTCTGAAGCGCTGGTCGAGATAGCCAAAATAGGTGGGCCGCGTTGCTGCAAGGCAAGCACCTTCAGAGCGATAGAAACGGCAGCAAGGTTCTTTGAAAAAAAATTCGGCATCAAGTTTTCCAGTCTAGAGAACCCACGGCCGTGCTACTTCAAGGTCCCTAACGAGAAAGAATGTTTGGGGAAGAGGTGTCCCTACTCTGGGTGAATACTCTTGGTCAAGACTTGGAGATTGCTTCATTACAGTTTAGTAGACTCCAAAGCGAATTTGGCTGTCAATGAAGCCATCTTCAGAAGTAGGCGAACAGGCTTAACCTTCGATACCCTACGCTTATGGCGAAGCCCAAACTGTCTGGTACTTGGGACCTCCGGTTCCTATAAGAGCGATGTTAACCATGAGGCCTGTCGCAGCCATGACATCGAAATCGTCAGAGCCTCTTCGGTGTCAGGCGAGGCCATGTATCAAGGGATTGGCAGCCTCAATTTTGCAATCGCTGCAGACGCAACCTGCCTTAAGCAACTGACTGAGAACTATCAACCCATCTTATCAGAATATCAAATTCTAAACGAGGGTCTTGCGAGAGGTTTGCAGATATGTGGTGTTGAGGCAAAAGCAGATTCGTCTGGTGTTTATGTCAATAACAAAATTGTATCCCAAGCCCTGCCGCTGTGGTTTCATGACTTCCTGCTCTTCCAAGGGACGCTTCACATCAACACCGAGCTCAACGTCTACAACGAGATAATCGGAACCAAATGGCATCCTATCAAGAACGATGTGTTAACGTCTTTGAGCCATGAATCATGCAACATACAGAAAGATGAGGTGGAGGAAGCTTTGCCACATGGCATTGAGCAAACGCTAGGCATAAGATTTCAGGAGCAAGGTCTTACGGAGGATGAACAAAAGCTGGTCGAGAAGCTGTGTAGGCTCAAGTACAGCCTCCACAAATGGACTACTCAAGCGCGTCAGCCATTTTTGATAGGTATGGGAAAGACGACAGTTGAGGTTTTTGTGGCGTATCCTCCAACTTCAATGTGCCGAAAGCTAATCGAGCTTGTTGGAGATGTTGTGTCGGATCTGCAAGACGAGGTTGAGGTTATGATTTGGATGAGAGGTAGAGGACTGCACCAGCATGGACGTTATCCAGAGATGTCTTCAGCCCTTCGCTCCGCCAACAAGCAGAGCATAATTCCGGTTATAATAGTAAATGGAGAGCTAAGATTTCGTGAATCCGTTCCTTCAAAAGAGGACCTAGGAAGAGCCATCGTAGATGCGCTATGAACATCGCCGCGGATGAGGTCGAAAAGAGTGCATGGTAGCAAGGCACGGTTGGAGAACGCTTGACTACAGTTCAAGGGATCCTGCCATGAACTTAGCCATCGACGAGGCTATTCTAAGGTGCTTGCTGGAGGGTCACAGCCCTGACACCCTCCGTCTGTGGCAAAATCCGCCGAGCGTCATTGTCGGACGCTTCCAAAATCTCGGGTCCGAGGTCAACATCACAGTCTGCAAAAAGCTGGGGATAGATGTCCTTAGGAGAGTTTCTGGCGGTGGAGCCGTTTATCATGACTATGGCAATCTCAATTACTCGTTGATCCTCCACAAGTCCTCACTAGAAGCTTACTTGGAGGATGTTGAAAATTCCTACGACCTCTTTTGCAGTGGAGTGATAGAAGGGTTAAAGATGCTTGATATTGACGCCTACAATCGAAAGGGAGACATAATAATGAACGAAAAAAAGGTTTCAGGAAGTGCTCAGCATCGACTCTATGACGGCGTACTCCACCACGGGACGCTCATGATATGTGTCAATTTAGACATGCTTGGACGCACTTTAGGAGTCTCCGACCCGCGGGGATATCTAGTGAACCTTCATGACGTTCTTCCCTGCAAGGTTCCATTAGAGGAAATCAAGAGAGTCATTAACGAGGGTTTTGAAAAAACATTCAGCGCCAAGTTCAAGAGAGGAAAATTATCTCCCAGAGAAAGGCAGATTGCAAAAAGGCTTTGTGAAGTAAAGTACGCTAGGAGAGAATGGAATATCGAAATGAAGACACAGTCGCTCGGCTTCAGCTTGTCGAGGGAGAAGAATTGACAAAGAGCAAGAAATGCTGGAAGGAAAGACAACGAGCGATCGATCTGTTTAGGAGGGGAAACCCGAGTAGATTGCAGCGAGGGATGCAAGTTGACAGTTTTGCGGTTCTTGAGGTTTAGAGACTTCGAGGAGCAGGCTCAAGCCCTAAAGCCGGAGACCATATTCTACAACGCCGAAGCCGCGCCAACTAGAAGACCGCCGGTCGCCATGAGGCTCTTCTTCTACCACGAAGGAGACGTGTATGTCTTCCTTGACTTTGTCCCCACCGGGCAGGCGAGACTCAGGGAAACAAGGCTTCGTATCTATGACCACAAGAAGAGAACAGCGTACTTGAAGGACGAAGACATTGAGCAGTTCCTTGTAAGGCACTTCAAGGGAGTCAAAACAAGATCGCTGGGCGTCATAGGAGGCCCAACTGTCTTGTGATACGCATTTGCTCGATCGATCGTGTCAGGCGTGGAAGAAGTGCACGACATCAAGTTGAGGAGATCGGGGCCTGTGGTCTTCGGTGAGATCCATGTTGAGGTGAAGGAGGAAATCCCTGTGGAGAAGGCACATGAAATCGCTGATCAGATAGAGGAGAGGGTGAAGAACGCCGTCAACGACATCGAATCACTCACCGTCCACATCGAGCCCAAGAAGAAGACGCTGCTCAGGGTCGCCATTCCCATAGAGGTTGACAGGGGCCTCCAGTCAACCGCAGAGACTCACTTCGGAAGGGCGCAGCTCTTCTATTTCATCGACGTAGAGAGGGAACGAATCATCAGTTCCGAGAGCGCGGCGAATCCGGGTGCCTCTGCTGAGAAGAGACGCGGCATAACTGCTGCCCATTTCCTCGTGGACCGTCGGGTCGACGCACTGATCGCTGGAGGGTTGGGAGAGGGGCCGTTTCACGTTCTGAGAGACAACCTCGTCAAGATCTACAAACTGCCCCGTAGAATCGACGTAGCCACCGCAGTGCGGTTGCTGAGCCAACAGCAGCTTGAGAGGATGACCTCCTCAACTGGAACACGCAACAAGTAGACGATCGATCGGGTCGATGGTGGGCCGGAGGGGATTTGAGCCCCTGACCTCTCGGTCTCCCACCCACTAGGAGCTATCAGCCGAGTGCTCTAAACCAAGCTGAGCTACCGGCCCTACGTCTCCTGAGTCCATAGGCCCCGTATAAATGACTTTTTCGTCCGGCGGTTCTCAGAGATATGTTGATCGCCCTCTGCACATTTATATTCTGGATAATTCCTCGCCGAAGCCAGGTGATTTCCTGAGATGTCTATCGATCCAGATTTCAAGAACAAGCTGAAGGTCACGGGCGAACACAGCGGACACAAGGTTTGGGGAGAGGTCAAGCCACCGGAGAGGCTCGGCATACACGGCTCGATCGCGTGCGTAGACTGGGACCTATGTTCAGCGGACGGAATCTGTTTGGAGGTCTGCCCCGTCTCTGTCTTCGACTGGTCAGATACACCAGGGCACCCGAAGTCCGAAAAGAAGTCAGACCCAGCCAGAGAGAAGGACTGTATCCAGTGTATGGCCTGTGAGTCACAGTGCCCCGAGCAAGCCATCAAGATATTTGAGCCGGAGTAGGACAAAAGCAAGGTCACTCGATCGAATGAACGACCTTGCAGCAGCCTTCTCGTCTCGATAGATTTTCGGCTGTAACCGACAGACATGAGAAGGAAGTATGAGCACCTGCTCACCTGGAACCAACAGTTAAATCTCCCGTCAGGCCCGGCTTAGACGACAACAAACCTAGAAGGGCCGGTAGCTCAGTGGAAGATCGCCCCGCTCGCACCGGGGAGGTCGCGGGTTCAAATCCCGCCCGGTCCATAGTTGACTGTCGATCAATCGGATCCTTCAACATGGTTTCTGCGGGCGTAACCATAGTTCGAACATCAAGCCCAAATGTTTTTAAGACCCCCTGCCAAATTGATCGAGCTGGGAATAGAAATGACTGAGAGATTGCAGATCTACAAGTGCGAAATCTGCGGAAACATTGTAGAGGTTCTCCACAGTGGCGAAGGACAACTTGTCTGCTGCGGTCAGGAGATGAAGCTTCTCAAAGAGCAGATGGAAGAGCAAGGCAGAGAGAAGCACGTTCCAGTTATCGAGAGGACAGACAAAGGCATAAAGGTAAAAGTGGGTTCGATTCCGCATCCAATGGAGGACAATCACTACATAGAATGGATAGAAGCCATAGCTGATGACAAGACGATGCTGAAGTTCCTAAAACCAGGTGACAAACCAGAAGCGGAATTCGAGATCAAGGATCAAAGCGTTAAGGCAAGAGACTACTGCAACATCCACGGTCTGTGGAGTACGGGAAAATAGGACACATGAAAAGTGGCGTTGGAAAAGCTACTGGAAGTGCTGAACAGAGCGATAGCCAGCAGCGATCGATATAGTTACAGGTTCACTGAAAGAAATCAGAGGGTTGATGAAGATGGTTAGAGAGATGACTGAAGCCAACCTGAAGAGCGCCTATGCCGGTGAAAGCCAAGATAACATGAGATACACGATCTACGCCAAGAGGGCGGCGGATGAAAGATATCCAAATGTTGCTAGACTGTTCACGGCGGTGGCATTCGCTGAACACGTTCACGCCTCCAACCACTACAGATACATAATGAGCAAAGGAGGATCGGTCACCATTTCCTCCGCTGTCTTCGGATCTAGACGCACTTCGGAAAATCTTCAGTCGGGAATAGACGGAGAGACCTTCGAGATCAATGAGATGTATCCCGCTTACAAGGTGGTTGCTGAGCTTCAGGGCGAGAGAGCAGCGGTGACAAGCTTCACCTGGGCCTTGGAGGCCGAGAAGATTCATGCCGATCTCTACCGGAAGGCCAAAGAGGCGGTTGACCGAGGGGAAGACGTAGATCTGGGTCCTATTCAAATCTGCCAAACCTGTGGACACACCGTTGAAGGCGATGCACCTGATAGGTGCCCCATCTGCAGAGCTCCAAAAGAAAGGTTCAGCTCCTTCTAGTCTTTTATATCTCAGTTCTTCATCGTTCGATCGATCGATTGTTAGACACTTGGAGACAAAGGGGAAGTCACCTACGACAGCTGACGATTTGTGGCCACCCGAGCTAAGGCCCATCGATCACGCGGTACAGCACATCTCCGTCTACTTCCCAACGCTCCTCAAGGCGAAGATGCTCTCCTTAGCGTACGCCAAGGCCCCGTTTTCCCGAACGGTTCGGATGTTCTCCTCAACTGTTTTCGGAATGATGGCTGCCCCTTCTAAGAAAGCCATGCCAGTTGAGATGAAAGACGGCAACAGGTCCTATAAGACCAGTCCAGATTGTCTACTTGGCGCCCGTCTTCACCCGAATTGTGATGGAGTAGGGAGAGACTAGGTCAAACACCGCCACGAAGAAACTGGCCGGCTCCCACAACGGGTCCAGGGGGTCCCCAGCCTCAAAGCCTAGCTTAGCCAAGCGACAAGGTATATAAATGACCGAGGCAAGTAGCTAGCTGCTCGAGCGCCGCAACATTCGGCGGCTTCGTTCCGAGGCTGGGAGAAGGCTCCCATCGATGAAGGAACGATCTCCAGTTGCGGCGAAAAAATGAGGACCTGAGTCCCCGAGCAACTTAGGTCTGATGTAGGAGATCAACCCCGCAAACTCCTTGACGGTCTGCGGCAGAACACTCCCGGAGCGACTCCGGTTGATCCTGCCGGACCTCACTGCTATCGGGGTGAGACTTAACCATGCAAGTCTATGCCCACACCCATCTGTGGGCATGGCGTACAGCTCAGTAACACGTAGCCAACCTGCCCCAAGGAGAGGGAAACCCCCTGGGAAACCATGCTCAGACCTCATAGAATCACTGTCTACAAAGATTTGAAGGGTGTGCCAAAGGATAATTTTCTTCGACTCGCCATATTTTTGGCGAGCACAGCTTGCGTTGACTGAATATAGATTCGAATTGAATGAGTGAAGAAGTCCGTCGATCTAAGTGTTGATTGGTATATCTCGCGCGAGATAAGGCGAGGAACCACAGTTTCTGGCATACCAAAGATATTTGATCTGACGTGGCCCAAAACTGGGGATAAACCCTCATAGGTGACGGGATCTGGAATGACCCATCACCCAAAGTGACCTGGGAAGATGGTTCTCAGGCCAGCCTTGGGATGGGGCTGCGGCCGATCAGGCTGTTGGTGAGGTAACGGCTCACCAAACCTATAACCGGTACGGGCCGTGAGAGCGGTAGCCCGGAGATGGACTCTGAGACAATAGTCCAGGCCCTACGGGGCGCAGCAGGTGCGAAAACTCCGCAATGCGCGCAAGCGCGACGGGGTCACCCCGAGTGCCACCTTTTAGGTGGCTTTTACCCAGTGTAAAGAGCTGGGTGAATAAAGGGGGGGCAAGACGGGTGTCAGCCGCCGCGGTAATACCCGCTCCCTGAGTGGTGAGGGCTTTTATTGGGCTTAAAGCGTCCGTAGCCGGCTTGGTGTGTCTCTCGTTAAATCCGACGTCTCAAGCGTCGACCCGCGAGAGATACTGCCAGGCTTGAGGGTGGAAGAGGTCGACGGTATCTCCGAGGTAGGGGTAAAATCCACTGATCTCGGGGAGACCACCAGTGGCGAAGGCGGTCGGCCAGGACACGCCTGACGGTGAGGGACGAAAGCTGGGGGAGCGAACTGGATTAGATACCCAGGTAGTCCCAGCTGTAAACGATGCAGACTTGGTGTGAGGGTAGCTACGGGCTACCCTCGTGCCGAAGGAAAACCATTAAGTCTGCCGCCTGGGGAGTACGGCCGCAAGGCTGAAACTTAAAGGAATTGGCGGGGGAGCACCACAAGGCGTGGACGTTGCGGCTCAATTGGAGTCAACGCCGGAAACCTTACCGGGGGCGACAGCAGGATGATGGCCAGGTTGAAGGCCTTGCCTGACGAGCTGAGAGGAGGTGCATGGCCGTCGCCAGTGCGTGCCGTGAGGTGTCCTGTCAATTCAGGCAACGGACGAGATCCCTATCCTCAGTTGCCATCGGGCGCTTACGCGTGCCGAGCACTCTGAGGAGACTGCCGCCGAAAGGCGGAGGAAGGAAGGGGCCACGGCAGGTCAGTATGCCCCGAATCCCCCGGGCCGCACGCGACGTTCAATGGTAGGGACAATGGGTTTCGACCCCGAAAGGGGAAGGTAATCCCCAAACCCTATCTTGGTTGGGATCGAGGCTTGCAACTCGGCCTCGTGAACATGGAATGCCTAGTAACCGCGCGTTACCATCGCGCGGTGAATACGTCCCCGCTCCTTGCACACACTGCCCGTCGCTGCACCCGAGCTGGGTTGAAGCGAGGCCCACTCTCATTGTGTGGTTCAAGCTTGGGCTCGGCAAGGAGGCAGAAGTCGTAACAAGGTGGCCGTAGGGGAACCTGCGGCCGGAAGGATCGATCGATCATCGGTCATCCCGGCAATCACCTCCTATCGAAAAAATGGGAGAAGCCGGTTCCACTGCGAGCCGGAAGCGGTGTGCAAGCCGCTAAGCCAGCGGGTCGTTGAGGAGCCGGTTGATCTCCTACACACACTTTCTTCTTAGCTCAGGAAACTCAATTCAGTGATAGGTAGATTGGTCTCTAGGCTCTGTTCCTCCCGATCGATCATCGGAGCAAATCCTAAGGGGTCCTCCACCCTCCGATGTCTTTCCATGAGTTCTGAAGCCTACGGATCCCGCGAACGTCTTGACATGATCAGATCCACATACTCTGAGACCGCGGTAGCCGCTAACGAGAGAACAGGTTCTAGACTAAGCTCAGATAAGTCCTCTAGAGAGAAGACACCTCGATACCGGGTCAATCGAAAGGGGCACGATCGATCGATCTGGTGTTCGTCGAGAAAGACCCGGTGAGCGGCGCTCAGCCTCCAAATGTTTAATAGGGGCTTTGAAGAAGAAGTGAGGCTGCGGCTCCTTTGAAGCTGCAGCAGTGTTCAAGTGGATGAGGATCCTCGGCGAAGCTCGAGGGTCTGATGGCGAGCCGCGTTTGCGGCTATGACCGCATGCATAGGATTGAGGTGCAGTTAAATAGGTGGCGTTTCACCGGCGAAAATACGCCGTCCGATGGATGACTTGGCTTGGGCGCCGAAGAAGGGCGTGGCAAGCTGCGATAAGCCCCGGGTAGCCGCAGGCAGGCTTTGATCCGGGGATGCCCTAATGGGATTTCCCGCGGCCTTCGACTCGTTCGTTGGCTGCACTCCCGCGTGGACACATGTGGGAGGGGGAACCTCTCGAACGGAAACATCCAAGTAGAGAGAGGAAAAGAAACCAACTGGGATTCCCTTAGTAACGGCGAGTGAAAGGGGAGAAGTCCAAACCGAATCGACACGGGAAACCGTGCCGGGATGTGGCGTTATGGGCTGATCCATTGTCCCCCTGAACGTGAAGTCGAGGCGACCTGGAATGGTCCGGCATAGAGGGTGACACCCCCGTAGACGTAAGCGATCGAGGGACGGGTCAGTTCCTGAGTACCGTACCTCGGAAATGGTGCGGGAATTTGGGAGCCAACGGCTTCCAAGACTAAATATGTCCCAAGACCGATAGCGCAACAGTACCGTGAGGGAAAGTTGAAAAGAACCCCGGAAGGGGTGTGAAAAGCGTCTGAAACCGGGCGGTAATAGACGAATGCAGCCCGAAAGGGTGGACTCCTCCCGAACCTTCGGGGAGGGAGGACGACCAGGGTTGCATGCTCCGTCTTGAAACACGGGCCGGGGAGTTCATTGACGTGGCAAGCCTAAGCGCCCACCAAAGCGCGTAAGCATAGGGAAACCGACAAGTCCGCACTCGGCGTAAGCCGAGGAGGGACGGGGTCTGAAAGGGCCTGCAGTCACGTCGATGAGACTAGAAACCAGGCGATCTAGCCCTGGGCAGGGTGAAGCCGGATGAAAGTCCGGTGGAGGCCCGAAGAGGTCTTGACATGCAAATCGGTCTTCTGACCTGGGGCTAGGGGCTAAAAACCAATCTAGCCTGGTGATAGCTAGTTCCCCCCGAAGTGTCTCGCAGGACAGCCTCGAGGGAGATTGCGCAGGGGGTAGAGCACCAATGGATAGGTAAGGATTCGGAAGGATCCGCCTGTTTTTTGAACTCCGAATCCCTGTGCATCGTAGAACTCGGGAGTGGGGTGCAGGGGGTAAGCTCCTGTGCCGAGAGGGGAACAACCCAGACCGGGGTTAAGGCCCCTAAATGCTGGCTAAGTGACAAACCAAAAGGCGTTTTCAACCTAAAACAGCAGGGAGGTAGGAACAGAAGCTGCCATCCTCCAAAGATGGGTGTGAGAACCGTCGATCGATTGACCACATGCCCATCGGAGATGGAGTGCGTAACAGCTCACCTGCCGAGGTTGGGAGCCCTGAAAATTGACGGGTCTAAGCTAGCTGCCGAAACCCCGGATCGTGGAGCAACCCTCCACGGTGGTAGGGGGGCGTTCCGGTTGAGCAGAAGCCGGGCTGTGAAGTCCGGTGGATCGATCGGAAATGTAGATCCCGGTGGTAGTAACAGCAAAGAGGAGTGAGAATCTCCTCCGCCGAAGGGGCAAGGGTCTCCCGGCGACGCGTCGTCAGCCGGGAGTAAGCCGATCCTAAGGCCGACCTTAACTGGGTAGGCCGAAAGGGAAACCGGTTAAGATTCCGGTGCCTCTGAGATACGTGCGGCGACGCAAGCTCGACTCCTGACTCCTCAGGGTAGGCCAAGCTAAGCCGTAGCTTAGTCTAACCGTATATGTCTGGGGAGGGTCGTAAAGACGAGAACCAGATGAAAGCGGGAATGGCCGCCCGTATGGGTGGTTTGGTTGATCTCCGGGGACAATGAAAAGGGAGCCGGGAAGGATTCTCAGAGTCCGTGCCAAGAACCGACACATCGACAGCAACTCCGCTGTCGAGTCGAGAGGTGCCCCTAGGTGAGAAGCCTCAGGCGTTTCGGGTCACTCCAGGGTGAGGGAACTCGGCAAATTAGCCCTGTACCTTTGGTATAAGGGGTGCCTGCAGCCTTTGCTTAACCGCTGGGGCCGCAGGTCGCAGTGACTAGGGGGTCCCGACTGTTTAACAAAAACACAGGGAACCGCAAGTCCGAAAGGATGTGAACGGTCCCTGAATCCTGGCCAGCACCGGTACCTGAAACCCGCGTTCAAGTGGGCTAAGGGTCGGTTAGCGCCGGGAGTAACTCTGACTCTCTTAAGGTAGCCAAATGCCTTGTCGTGTAAGTTACGACGTGCTTGAATGGATCAACGAGGGCCCTACTGTCCCCACCTGGTGCCCGGTGAAGCCACATAACGTGGGCGCACAGTCCACGATCGCCCAACGGGGAGAGAAGACCCTGTGGAGGTTTACTGCAGCCTGTCGCTGAGATACGGTCGAAGGCACAGAGCGTAGGTGGGAGCCGTTGATCCCAGCTTCTCCGGGAGTTGGGGTAGGCGACAATGCCACACCACCTGCCTTCGGTTGCATCCCTTACTGGACAAGTGTCCAGGACAACGATAGCTGGGCAGTTCGGCTGGGGCGGCACCCCCTTGAAAAAATATCGAGGGGGCCCAAAGGTCGGCTTAGGCGGGACAGAAACCTGCCGTGAAGTGCAAGGGCAAAAGCCGGCTTGACTGGATTCTCACCAGCAAGGAATCCAGAGGCGAAAGCCAGGCCTAGCGAACCTCAAGTACCAACCGTTGAGGGCTTGAGATGACAGAAAACTTACCCCAGGGATAACAGGCTTGTTGCGGGCGAGAGTTCCCATCGACCTCGCAGCTTGGTACCTCGATGTCGGCTCTTCCTATCCTGGTTGTGCAGAAGCGGCCAAGGGTGGGCCTGTTCGGCCATTAAAAGGGAACGTGAGCTGGGTTCAGACCGGCGTGAGCCAGATCAGTTTCTACCTGTTGGGTGTGTAGGTTGCCTGAGAGTAAGGTGTTCCAAGTACGAGAGGAACGGAGTGTCGCGGCCTATGGTTTACCGGTTGTCCTACAGGGCAGCGCCGGGCAGCTACGCCGCCGCGGATAAGAGCTGAAAGCATCTAAGCTCGAAGCCGCCCTCGAAAATAGGCAACCAACTTCCGGCGCAGAGCCTGGTAACAGGTTCATGCTGGAAGCGAGAGCTCCCGTAGAAGACGGGTTTGATGGAGTAGAGGTGTACGCGCCAAGACTTCGGTCGAGGCGTTCAGCCTGCTACCCCCAACCGCTCGAGTCGCTGGTAATCACACACCACCTAGACGAAAGCATCCTCCTATGCAGAGCGGTTTCACAACACGCAAAAATGCAGCAAGGAATCGATCGATCATGAGCTAGGGTTATCGATAGGCTATCGTTCTATCCGTTGAGCACTGGTTCGTTCGAGCGATCAATGTCGAACCCGTTAAATAGAGGGATCAGATTAGTGTACAGTGCTGCACACACCGAGCGGGAGAGCGGGTCACGGGGTACTCCCGAGGAAGTTCCTTCCCTCACTGAAGAAGTGCGGCACCATGAGGGTGCAAGGTGAGAACCTTGGCAACGCAGCAGAAACGAGACCTCCCCTCAGAAGATGATGATGACGCGGCGCGAAAGCCGTCGAAGATCTGTTGGGATTGGTTGAAACGGGCGACCCGCACGAGGAAAAGCTCGATAGGGGTCCATGACCTCTTCGCGAGACCCGGGTGAGCTGAAAGACAAATCCCGCTGAAACAGAAGGAGGACTACTCCCCGCACGGTTGTGCAGCCCACCTGATCGGTTGATCGGGGTGACCGTCAATTTTCTCCACAGTACCGAGAGGGAGAAGCAGGCATAGCCATCACACTGGGTCCCTTTGGAAAGGTGTTGATAGACTGATAGGGCTGAGGAACAGGCCGAGCCACCCAAGTTCGAGCGAGCGGGCCAAGCGATGCGATACGCTTAAGGGCTGGGGCAGGGAATCCCTGGGTCGTAGTAGGTGAGAATTGTTGGCAGGAGAAGACAAACCAACCGTGGCTTTCGCCCTGTCGATTGCAGGCGCAGCGCTTCAGACAATCGCAGCAATAGGAGTGGGATTGCTTCTAGTCTTCTTCGGAGGGGCCTTTCCGTGGTGGGGGTGGAGACCGATCGATCCATCGCTCGGCTGGTCACAGTGGTCGATAATCGTCATCATCTGGGTCGCCCTGACTGCAGTTGTTCTCGTGCTATCCTTCTTGGGAGCCGCATGGATAAACAGCGCAGATCCCCTAAGAGTGAGATCGGGATCAATAGTCGTTCTGGTGGCGGCGCTCATCGCCCTCCCAACTGGATGGGGGATCATCCTCGGATCCCTCCTCATGATTGCGGCAGCAATCATAGGGCTGACTTGGAAGCCCCGTTTGGAGAGGAAAAAAGCAGCGCCCGTGCAGCCTGCTTCACCCTGGGAGTTCTAGCTGGCTCTCTTGACGAAGCACCCTCCATAGGCCTGCCCGGCCGGTTGCCCGCGACCTCCAAGGGCTGGGTGAGAGGCCCCTAGTAGTGGGAGAAGACATCGTAGGAGACGTACCGTCTAACCCTGTTATGGAGGAAAGATAGGAAGATCGACCAGAACCTCTCCCTCTCTCACACAATCCAAGCTTTGGCTCTAGATGGCTTCGGCTCCCTCCCAGCCTGTCCAGACAAATCTTCTGGTGGGCCGTTATATGGACATATGACGTTGAATCGACAGTGGGGAGCCGATGAAAGCAAAGAAACTCTTCCTGGCTTCCGCCTCTCCGAGAAGAGCTGACATCCTTCGGAAACTGGGCTTCAGGATACAAGTCGTCGCAAGCCCTGGGCCCGAAGATAGAAGATCACGCGAAACACCGACGCACTACGTGATGCGGATGGCAGAGGAGAAGGCGTGTAGAGCGTCGGACAAATTGAGGAGACGAGGACTCGTAGTCTCGGCCGACACTGTCGTTGTGGCTGGGAAAGAGGTCTTGGGAAAGCCGACAGACAAGAAGGACGCTGCAAGAATGCTGAAGCTCTTGAGCGGCAGAACACACCGAGTCATCAGTGGCGTCGCGCTGTACAACACGGAAGTGGACGAGCTGAGGAGAGGCTTCGAAACAACTGAAGTCACCTTCGCCCAGATGTCAAGTGAAGAGATCAGCTGGTACGTTGAAACCGGCGAACCCATGGATAAGGCAGGAGCCTACGCTCTCCAGGGCTTGGCCTCCATCTTCATAAAGGGGATCAGAGGAAACCACTTCAACGTGATGGGGTTGCCCCTGAGGCGGCTTTACGAGCTCTCCAAAGATGCGGGCATAGACCTTCATGTATACGTGAAGCGACAAGACCCCGCCTAAAGCTCATCACACAAGGTCTCCGGTTCCACCATCTCAGTTTTCAGTCCCATACGCATACTCGGATCGATCGAGATGGAGCATCGCAGGCGAAACCTTCCTGCATGAGGACGTAAATCTACCTCCACCAAGTTATCCTGCAAAAGGATATACGAAAGTGGATCATACACAAACACTAGGAGAAGCACTGGGGAAAAACGTGGAGGGGCCACTGTACAAAGGAAGATGCACAAAACCATTGCGTAGAGCATACTTCCAAGACACGGAGAGAGGAGAGACACGTTTCGTCACCCTTCTCACCTGTCCATTCCAAGAAGAAGCCCAGACGGGAATTTATTGCTCAAGGAAGGATCTGAGCGACTGTTCTTTCCTCAAAACGCGACGACACCTGGCCTCTCTCCGTCCATTCCTCGGCCGCTCTGAGTCATTTGCAATCAAACGATCGACCTCAACTCGTTGAAGCCGCGTTGTGCAGAGAGCTGTCTATACTGGATGCCCTCCGGAGACAATTCGGCAATCCATCGGTTGACAAGAAACGTAGCCCGACAAGGGTCGAAGAAAGTCCTCATGAACGTTATCGATCGAGCCATCTATATGCGTCAACCAATCGTATCTGGTTCAGATCCGGTCTAGCAGATCTTGCCAGCCATATGTGATTTCAGAGAATATCGGTCGCCGTCGATCAATTAGCGCACCAAAGAAAGGTCCACGCGATCCTCCAAGTATCGAGACCAATCGAAAAACCTCGGCAAGACCTCAGCACCCATAATGATAAGAGGCACTTACGACCACCTCATGATATCGGGGGATAGCTTGAGGCGCCTGATCATTGTCTCACTGATACTGGCTGTAGGATCCCTCGTCATCATCCTTGCCTTAACACAGCGACCCATTTTCCAAAGCTCCTCACAAGAAGATGAAGTCTACGCCACCAGACGTAGCGACATGGTGAGCCACCAACTCGAGCCCCGTGGAATCCAAGACGAGAGGGTCCTTGAGGCGATGAGCCGGATCCCCAGGGAAAAATTCGTAGAGCCATCACTAAGAGACCAGGCCTACCAAGACCACCCTCTCCCAATCGGTGAGGGACAAACCATCTCCCAGCCATACGTTGTCGCGCTCATGACAGAGTCACTCTGCCTCAACGGCGCAGAGAGAGTTCTAGAGATAGGCACAGGCTCAGGATACCAGGCAGCCGTCCTAGCCGAACTGACGCGTGAAGTCTACACGATCGAGATTCGTCCAAGCCTGGCCGAACAGGCACAACAAGTCTTGCAGAATCTCGGTTATCATAATATTCACGTCATGTGCGCAGACGGATACTTCGGTTGGAGCGCGCACGCCCCATATGATGCCATAATAATCACCTGCGCTGTAAACCACATCCCACCCAGCCTCATAGAACAACTCAGGGACGGCGGAGACCTGATCCTCCCCCTAGGAAGCACAACATACTACCAAACACTCACTCTTCTCCATAAAGCCGGCGGCGAACTCGCCAGCAAATACATCTGCAATGTCAGATTTGTCCCCATGACAGGTGAAGCCCAAACACACGGGCCTGCCACACAGCAACCATGACATCTTCCATGGAGGACGAAGTCATTCGACTCGTCCAAGACGGCAGATTGATTATCCTAAAATCCCAAGTTTCTAGCTGAAGGAAGATTGGAAACCTTCCGATTCGCCCACTTGGAATGCTGACAGGCGCTCCTACAAAGCCAGATGTCGCATCGATCGAGGATACCAGAATAAAGGACCGAATGATCACGAGTAACGGCTGCGCCGGTCAAAAAGAATGTATCGAAACGAAAACGACTACCACACAACAAACCTTATAACACCGACCGACACCAAGACGGAACTAGGTGAGAAGAAAGAAATGCCAACGGCATTTGTCCTGATCAACACAGAAATAGGATCAGAAGAAGAAGTAGCAACCGAGCTCAGAAAAGTCGAACACGTCAAAGAAGCATACGTCGTCTACGGTGTATACGACATCGTGGCAAGAGTGGAAGCCGAGACGATGGACCGACTAAAGTAGCCGCCACCCGACGGCTACAGCCAGAGGAAATCGTTTCGTGGAAGGTCCGACGACTGGACAAAGTTAGAAGTACACTCACGATGTTAGTTGTCGGAACCTAGCTCTCAACACCGCTAACAGCCTTGCACGAATTCCTGAGAAGCTTCATTCCAGGCTTCTCTCCCAAGTTGTATTTTTCGATCATCCAATACCAATAGGCATCACATTCGGTTCACGCCTCACCTTAGAGGGCACTTCTGCTTCCCCATAATTTCTGTCTTACTCCTTAGACCTCTTTCCGATCGATCGAGCGCGAGCGAGTCCAGATCGCGCATATGCGGCAATACGATTTCGAAAAGACTCTCGCGATCGATCTTACAAGAACGGTATCTCGTTGATCTACTGTGATTTGAGGTACCAGACCGGGCGATATTCTTCTGGAGCGATTTGACAGAGGTCTCCGAGGTATCTGCAACCCTCTCTGAAGGACCTAGTCAAGATCACCTTGTCGCTCTCCCCCAAACCATCCTCCACAAACCTCAACAGCATGTCGCTGGCCCGCCTCTTGATCACGCGATCGGATCCCAACGGTATCTCATTACTTGAGCTGTTCTTCACGATCTCGTGTAGCTCTCCCACGTTGATCGGTTCATTCAGCGGAATCTGAGCCAACATGGTGGTTCGACTGGTTGCCAGCGGCTATTAATGTATTTCGTACCCTGGATTCGAAATTCGTACTATCGCAGGACGATGGATGTCACCGTCTTGATCACGCCTTCAACCGCCCTTATCTTGTCAACGGTTCTGTTGATCTCATCTACGGAATCTCCTTCAACCATAGAGAGAACGTCGTATTCCCCTGAGACTTCATAGACATCGGTTACACCCTCAATGTTGAGTATGGAGTTTGAAACTCTGGAGAGGGGGGCCCGAGGTGCGCTTGAGATCAATACGATAGCTCTGATTTTCTTCACGGGTCCTGTAATGATAGTAAAACTTCTGATAGTGCCATTTCGAATGAGCGCCTTGACCCTCTTCCTAACTGTTCCCTCCGAGATCCCGAGCTGCTCAGCTATCTTGAGATATGGTCTTCTGCCGTTCCTCTTCAGGATATCTAGGATCTTCCTGTCTATGGTGTCCATCCAATGCCTACCATGTTGTGAGAACAGTTAAAGACTTTCCTGGATCGAGCAACCTAACCACTGAGACACTCCTGATCCCGAACCTCCCTTTCAGGAAATGTCTATCGACTGATTGCACGGGCTGTGCGACCTGTCAATGGGATGATCGATCAAAACGGGAAAACCACCTGGAAAGCATGAAGCAGCGAACAAATCGAGCGGTTTGGAAAGAAAGACTTATATAGGGGGAAATAACGTATGTTATAAGCTCGACGGCTCCACTGCACTATCCGCCCAGGGTCTTCGAGCCGTTGAGCGAGGTGCTCGAAGTGACGAGCCAGCAATCGATCAAAGGGGAAGTGGACAGCCACGAAAGGTGTACCCAATGCGGGTCCAAGGAATGGTTAGAGGATTCTATAACGGGTGAGGTTGCGTGTCGTGTCTGCGGCTTCGTCATCA
>JBGVSY010000043.1:0-5747 GCA_041862235.1 Nitrososphaeria archaeon
AGAGGCGAAGTTCAGCGAGACCTACGGGCTCCCCGTCATCTACTACCCCCAGCTGCTGGGCCTTGCCCTCGGGATGAGCACCCGGGACTTGGGGCTGAGCCGCGCGAAAACCGAGGCCTTGTTGACCAAGATCTAGGGGTGCAATCCCCATGGAAAACCCTGGGCAGGACATCGATCAATCGATAAAGAGCTTCGACGACCTACTCGAAGAAGTAATCCAACCCGGCCTGTGCGCAAGGTGTCAGGGATGCGTCTCGTTCTGCTCAGCCGGGGAACTGAATGCACTCAGAATTGGGGAAGACGAGGTTTCCGCATATGTCGACAAGGAAAAGTGCCTCAAGGACGGGATCTGCTACCTTATCTGCCCCCGAACCACAGACCTAGATAAGGACCTGAAAGAGAGGTTTGACTGGCGTCCTCCGATAGGTACCTACAGATCCGTAACCTCCGCGCGAACAACCGATCCTGAAGTACGACAGGTCTGCACGGACGGAGGGGTCGTGACTTCCCTGCTTGATTTTCTTCTCGGTCGAAATCTGGCAGGGGGCGCTGTAGTCTCGAGGAAAACCGGTGTCTGGAGCCGACAAGCAACCGTCGCCACCACCCGCGAGGAACTTGTTGAGGCAGCTGGCTCACATTTTTCGGAAGCCTCTCACCTGGAGGAACTCGGTCAAAAATACTGCACCACTTTCTCGCCCATTCTCCCAGCCGTGAAGAAGCTGAGGACAAGCCGAGCGGAGGCCATGGCCGTCGTTGGGACGCCTTGCCAGATCAGCTCCATCCGAAAGATGCAGGTTCTTGGCATACTGCCCGCACACATAGTCAGATACACCATAGGCCTCTTCTGTATGGAAAGCTTCTCCTTCGACGAACTGAGCAGGCGAAGGCTCGAGAAGAAGTTGAACCTCAACCTCGCCGACATACAGAAGCTCAACGTCAAGGATGACTTCATGATAACCCTTAGCGGAGGTGTCACCGTCCACGTTCCACTAGAGGAGGTGGACCTGGTAGCGCGGTCGGCGTGTCTGGCCTGCCCTGACTTCTCGAACGAGTATGCCGACTTGTCCGTCGGAGGATTGGGATCACCGGACGGCTACACCACGGTCCTTGTCAGGACACGGGATGGGCAAGAGATCTTCGAAGGGGCCCTTCGCCACAAATACATCGAGGAAAGAGAGCACCCCACTGTGGAGGACCTCCGCAGCGAGAAGACAAAGACCGTCGGAAAGATAGTCTCTTGGTCGATAAGGAAGAGAGAACGGGCGGATAAGAGAAGGAAGGAGCTGCCAGACTAGTTGACCACGCGCGAGGTTCTCGTCCTAGGTGGAGGGGTAGCTGGAATCCAAGCGGCTTTCGACCTGGGGGAGATGGGCGTCAGGGCCCACTTGGTCGAGGAGAAGCCGTCCATCGGGGGACACATGGCTCAGCTGGACAAGACCTTCCCGACAAACGACTGCTCCATCTGCATCCTCTCGCCGAAGATGAGCGACTGCTACAGGCATCCGAACGTCGTCACGCACACCTACACTGACGTCGTCGAGATCAAGGAAGACGGAGACGACCTCCTTGTGAAACTGGTCAAGCGAGCCAGATACGTGAACGAGGAGATGTGCACAGGCTGCGGCAAGTGCGCTGAGAAGTGTCCCGTGAAGGTTCCAAACGAGTTCGACATGGGGCTCAGGAAGAGGGGAGCCGCACACATCCTCTATCCTCAAGCCGTCCCTCTCATAGCGGCAATCGACCCGAGCCGGTGCCTCTACCTTACCAAGGGTGTCTGCCGAATATGCGAGAAGTTCTGTGACAGAAAGGCGATCGACCTCGGCCAGGAAAATCAGGACATAACGCTTCGTGTCGGAGCCGTGATCGTGGCCCCGGGAGCAGACGTCTTCGACGCACGTCTGAAGACCGAGTATGGTTACGGTAGATTCAAGAATGTGGTCTCCAGCCTTGAGTTCGAGCGCATCCTCAGCGCCTCAGGCCCATACGAGGGACACGTGGTTAGGCCGTCCGACCGAAAGGTGCCTGGGAAGATAGCCTTCATTCAATGCGTCGGCTCAAGGGACCCTGCTCATGGAAGAAGCCACTGCTCTTCCGTCTGCTGTATGCACGCCACCAAGCAGGCGATAATTGCCAAGGAGCACGTCAAGGAAATAGAGCCAACGATATTCTACATGGACATCCGCTCCTACGGCAAGGACTTCGAACGGTACGTAGAGCGTGCCAAGAAGGAACAGGGGGTCAGGTTCGTACGGTTCAGGGTGCCCGAGGTGATCGAAGACCCGGACACCAACGACCTCAAGATAAGATACGAGACCGATAGCGGAGAGCTTAGAGAGGAGATCTTCAACCTGGTCGTCCTCTCCGTGGGTCTAGAAGTGTCCGGAAAGCTCCGCGACCTCGCTTCGAGGCTAGGCCTGGACCTCGAGGAACACGGCTTCTGCCGCACCAAGCCGTTCCGGCCACTGGAGACCTCCCGCAAAAAGATGTACGTCTGCGGTGCGTTCTCCTCACCGAAGGACATACCTGAGAGCGTCATGCAGGGAAGCGCAGCTGCCTGCCTCGCAGCGAGGCATCTTCCACCGGCATCCAGCCACAGACCTGCCACAAGGACATACCCTCCTGAGGTGAACGTGTCAGCGCGCCCACCCAGGATAGGAGTGTTCGTCTGCCACTGCGGCATCAACATAGGGGGAGTGGTCGATGTGCCCGCGGTCGTCGACTATGCAAAGACACTCCCCGGCGTGGCGCATGTTGAGGAAAACCTGTACAGTTGCTCACAGGACGCGAGAGCCACCATCATTGAGAGGATCAAGGAACAATGCTTGAACCGTGTCGTCGTTGCGTCCTGTTCACCGCGGACCCATGAGCCCCTCTTCAGGGAGACCATCAGAGAAGCAGGGTTGAACAAGTATCTCTTCGAGATGGCGAACATCCGGGATCAGTGCTCCTGGGTTCACATGAACCAACCTGAGGCCGCGACAGAGAAGGCGAAGGACCTGGTGAGGATGGCTGTCTACAAAGCCCGAAGGCTGGAGCCCCTGAGCACGCTTTCAGTCCCCGTGGATCACAGGTGCCTCGTCATCGGAGGTGGACTCTCCGGCATGGCGGCCGCGACAGGTCTCGCCGAGCAGGGGATCAATGTCTACCTACTGGAGAAGGAGAGCCAGTTGGGCGGCATCGCACGGAAGATCCACTACACCCTGCAAGGTTACGACGTTCAGAGTTTCCTCTCGGAGCTCATCGAGAAAGTCCGCGCCGACCCACTCATAGAGGTTCTGACCGATGCAAAGATCGATAGCGTCTCAGGGTATGTCGGGAATTTCGAGACGCATGCAGAGACAAGCCCCGAAAGAAAACCCGTGGTTCTGAGGCACGGCGCCGTCATAGTCGCCACGGGTGGACAACCCTACGAGCCCACGGAATATCTCTATGGAAGGGATCCCCGAGTCGTCACGCAGCAGGAGCTCGAGGAAACCCTGTCTCAGGGGCAACCCGAAGGCGTGCATGACGTGGTAATGATTCAGTGCGTGGGTTCGAGAGACGACGAGCACCCGTACTGCAGCCGTGTGTGCTGCCAGGAGGCCGTCAAGAACGCCCTCAAGATCAAGGAGATCGCCCCCTCAGTTAGAGTCACCATCCTGTACAGGGACATCAGGACATATGGGCTGGCAGAAGACTACTACCGGAAGGCCTTGGAGGCTGGGGTCCTCTTCATCCGATACAACGAGGACAGGAAACCCGTCGTCGCCAGAGATGAGGAGGGTCGGCTCAGAGTGGAGGTCTACGAGCCGGTCGTTGACGAGCAGATTGCACTCAGCCCCGACCTGCTTGTGCTCAGTGTCGGCGTCGTTCCTCAGAGGGGTGCCGAGAGCCTTGCGAAGACGCTGAAGGTCCCGTTGAACCAGGACGGCTTCTTCTTGGAGGCGCACATGAAGCTGCGGCCAGTCGACTTCGCAACCGACGGCGTCTTCCTATGCGGCCTAGCCCACGCACCTAAGACCTTGGAGGAAAGCATCGCTCAGGCGTACGCAGCGGCCTCACGGGCGGCCACGGTTCTGACCAAGGAGTCCATCGAGACGGAGGGCACGATAGCACGGGTTCTAGAGGCACGTTGCAGTGGCTGTGGGCTATGCGTGGAAGTGTGCGCCTACAACGCTATCGAGCTGGATGCCGAGAAAGGTGTTGCGAAGGTAAGCGAAGCCGTCTGCAAGGGGTGCGGAGCGTGCGCTGCCTCCTGTCGGTCTGGGGCCATTGATCTAAGCGGTTTCACCGTGCCCCAGATTGTATCGGCTCTGAGAGCGTTCAGGGAGGGGTTCAGATGACCGGCGTTGCCGATCAGACCCGCGAGCCGGGACCTACAGCCGCGTGGGAACCGAAGATAGTTGCTTTCCTCTGCAATTGGTGCAGCTATGCTGGCGCCGATCTCGCGGGAACCAGCAGGATACAGTATCCCCCAAACATCCGCGTCATCCGCGTTCCCTGCTCTGGTAGGGTTGACCCTCTCTTCATAGTCAACGCTCTACAGATGGGAGCGGACGGCGTTCTTGTGGCGGGCTGCCATCCTGGCGACTGCCACTACATCAGCGGGAATCTAATCGCGAGGAGGAGGTTCGCACTCCTCAAGAGGCTTCTGGAATACGTCGGCGTCGAAGAAGGCAGAGTAAACTTCGCCTGGGTCTCAGCCTCAGAAGGAGGCAAGTTCTCAGACGTGGTAGGCGAAGTGGTCGCAAGGGTGAAAGTATTGGGGCCCGCCAAGCGGCTAGTCGCCCAGACGCCGAAGCCGGAGGAGGAGCCATCGTGATCCTCCAGGACAAGATAAGGGACGCCGTTGGAAGCCTCCTCAGGGAGAAGAGGGTTGACTTAGTCATCGCTCACGAGGTGGGTACCCTCCCCCTCAGAGCTACCCCCTGCTTCGTCATCGATCCCGATGATGCGGAACGGATTATCTTGGATCCCACCTGCAGCGTCAACCTCGCCACGTTCTTCCCGAACAGGAAAGACAAGGTCGGATTGGTCGCGAAGAGCTGTGAAGCGCGCGCTGCCCTCATCATGGCATCCGAGCACCAGTTTCCCCGAGAGAACCTTGTGATAGTCAGCGCTCCCTGCCGAGGGGTGGTTGACACAAAGAAGGTTCAGCGACGGTTCAGCGGTAAAGAGATCCTAGCCGCCAAGATAGAGGGCGACAGGATCATCGTCCAAGGCAAGAAGTTCCGAGACAGGCTACCTCTCACCGAATTCCTCTCCGACTCCTGCCTCGAGTGCAGACACCCAGAGCCCATCCTCGACCCGTCGCGCGACGTGTTCATCGAGGAGGAGAGTGCTGTGGCTCCCAGCCAGGCCGAAGCTAAGAAGGTCATCGAGCTCGAGAAGAAGACGCCGGACGAGAGATGGGCCTACTTCGTCGATCAGTTCAAGGACTGTATAGGCTGCAACGCCTGCAGGGAGGTCTGCCCAATGTGCTACTGTAAGGAGTGCTTCGCGGACCAGACCGCTCCCAGATGGGTGGGCAAGTCAGGCAACACCTCTGATACCATGGTCTTCCACTTGGTCAGGGTACTCCACATGGCGGGCCGCTGCGTCGACTGCGGCGCGTGCAGCCGCGTGTGCCCCATGAACATCGACATCAGGATGCTAACAAAGAAGATAGAGAAGGACGCGAGGGAACTCTTCGCCGCAGATCCCGGGGTGAGGGAAGGAGAAGCCGAGGCACTGGCTACCTTCAGCGAGAAAGATCCCCAGGAGTTCAT
>JBGVSY010000044.1:0-4472 GCA_041862235.1 Nitrososphaeria archaeon
TCGATACATGGTGAGGAGGTTCTCTACGGGTGTGTCTGTCTGAACCGCGTGGGTGGGCGCCAGTATTAAGCCACCGTTTGAGCCACAGTCTCTGATCCTGGCGAGAACGACTTGACGCACCTCACTCGGCGTGCCGAAGGGCAGAGTCCGTTGTATGGAGATCGTTCCATGAAGAGTGAGCCTGTCTCCGAAGGTTGCTTTGACCTCTTCGGGGCTGATGCACTCGGGCTGTATCGGGTTCAGGATCTCGACGCCGATCTCCAGTAGCTCTGGGATGAGTTGACGTATGTTTCCGTCGCTGTGGTAGAAGATCTTGGCGTGTCCTCTGGCCTTGATAGCCTGGATGAGCGCTCGGAGTCGAGGCTTGATGAACTCACGCCACAGCCTTGGAGGCAGGATAAGCGTGTTCTGTGTGCCCAAATCGTCTCCGAGGCGTACTATGTCCACGCCGAGATCCAAGAGTTTTCTCGCTTGAGCGACGCGGTATTCCTGCAGGCGGTCGAGGAGGTCGTGGACGAAATCCGGGTTGCTGTAGAAATCTCGTAGTAGACGGGCGAACCCCCTCAGGTACCATGACTGTTCAAAGAATGTCTCCTCGATATCTCCGCCAGCGGCGACAGCGTACTCCTCCTTCCATCGGTCAACCCCTTCGGCTGCATTGTCGAATCGTCCGGGAGCTTCCACGTCAGGCCAGTCGTAGTCGTCTAGAGGGCGATGCTCAAGCGGGTGCGTATGGAAGTGCCAGTAACGACCCGTGGCGCCGAGGGCGTACCTTATTCCCCACTCATCCTCGTAGAGGTTAGGGGAGAGCCTTCGCACGGTTCTAAAACCACTGAAAGAAGGCGAGGGCCAACTCTTCTTCACGAACCGCTCAGGGGGATCAATCGAGACAGTTCTCAGGTCGACGCCCAGTTTGTCACGTACAAGCTCCTCATCACCGCGAAATTGTTGCTTGAGTTTCGCCCAAACCTCAGGTCTGAACGCCTCGTCCAGAGGAACGCGGTCGGGCTGTCGGTGATTCAGCGCTTGCATAACTCTTTGCCTGTGGTTCATCTGAGGCTAGCTCCGCTACATCGTACCTGCTCGTCGCGTCCAAGACTTTATGATGCGGACCCCTTCGATGGCATCGTTGACTGCTGCATCGACTCCGCAGAGCGCCACGTCCTTTTCGCGAACCGCCGCACCGCCGATGATCACTCTGATGTCGTGCCTAATGCCGACCTTCTCTAACTCATCCACCACTTCCTTGACCCTTGGAATAGTTGTGGTCAGCAGGGCAGAAACCCCGATGACCTCTGATCCTAACTCCCGTGCCTTCTGGACGAATCTTACCGGCGCTACATCCGTGCCGAGGTCGTGAACGTCGAACCCCTCTGAGAACAGGATGCTTTTCACAATGTCCTTGCCTATATCGTGAAGATCCCCTGCTATGGTTCCTAACACCACTGTACCTGCGGATGTCTGTCGGCTCGTTGAGAGATGAGGTTTGATGATCGCCATAGCTTGCTTCATTATCTCCCCGGCCATGATGAGGTCTGCGAGGAAGAACTCTTGCGACTCAAACCTGCTGCCGACCATCCTCATTCCATTCATCAAGATCGACAGCAACTGCTGGGCGTCCCCCCCGTGCTCCAGGTTTTCCCTAACTATGCTCTTCACGGCCTGCATGTCCATATTGAGTAGGGAGGACGTGAGTTCCTGCTCAAGCCCCCCTGAGCGTGCTCCGAGTTTCACCCAAATCAGGCCTCCAAGCGGCCTATCGGATAGGCCCCGAACCGGCGGCAGGCATCGACCATGGCTCGGATGTTCTCGCTTGGAGTGGCAAGTGGAGGCTCACAGCCCGCGCTGAGTATGTAGCCCCCTCCTGGCGCAGTGCTTGAGATCAAGCTCCGAGTCTCGTCTATAATCTCTCGATCGGTTCTCTGGAGCAACACTCCCACTGGGTCAAGGTTTCCTAGGATGCACACCCTGTTTCCGACGCTTTGCTTCGCCTCGGACAAATTGATCGCAGTGTCCAGCTCAAGTAGATGTGCTCCCGATCGAGCCATGTCTTCCAAAATGTGGTTTGTGTCGCCGCATATGTGCAGAGCTGAAAGGGCTCCTTGGGAATCTATGGCGGCGATCACCTCCTCCAACGGAGGAAGCGCGAACTCCCTGAACTGGCGGGGTGAAAGCATCTGTGAGGACGAGTCACCGATTTCGACGACGTGAGCTCCAGCCGCTGTCTGCGCCTCTGCGTACGCCGTGAGAATCTCCTTGACAGTCTTCAGCATGTCCCCAGCGAAGGACTGATTTGTGTAGAGGTCTACAATGAATTGGCTCAGACCACGCAAGTGGCAGCAGAGCGAGAAGGGTCCCTGAAACCCGGAGAAGACCATCACCTCACCCCGAGTCTTCTCGACTAGCGTCCTGATGCTGTCGAGCACCATGGGCATGCGTCCGTCCTGTCTAGGGTCGGGAAAGTGCAACGAGTCAAGGTCCGATGGATCCTTCACCAAGGGTTCCCTGACCTCAGGTATCTCATCTCGCGGAACGTGGACGCGGCTTCCGATAGCTTCCGCCTCGATTGTGATGTCGGGATAAGCGCCCACGGCGTCGTATCCAAAGAGTTCGAGCGCTTCTAGCTGTGCTTTGACTAGATTTCTGCTGCTCGTGCAGTACTGCGAGAACAGCATTCCGCAGACCCTGGGAGCGTAGGCGTAGATCTGCGGCCAAACCGGCACTCTGTCTGGTTCCTCTCCCCTGGCAGCTGCCTCCATGCGTTCTCGGGAAGACCATTCAGGGCGCATGTGACTCGAGGCATCTTCTTGAACTAATAAGGTATGTAACATCGGTTCAGCAAGTCTCGAAACTGTTTTATGGCGTGCAGGTCGCTTGAGCGTTTGACCTTGGCATGGAGATCGATTCTCGCAGAAGGTTACAGGGCATAGTAGTGAGCCTCGAGGAGACCGGAGAGGCAAGGACAGACGCCGAGGGCACAAACTGGCAAAAATGCGTCTTCACACTAGAGCTAGCCGGCTTCTCCTCAAGAACTCCCGAAGAGCGGATGAGCGAACAACTAAGGCGGAAGCGAGTGAAGTTGGCTCGCTGGTGCTCCCAAGACTGGCATCGAAAGCTCGGCGTCCTCAAGACGCTCGATCCGGACGAGACCGAAGCCGTGCTCAGAGGTGAGAAGACGGACACGATCTTCTGGTGAGGTTTTTGGATGAAAGGATCCAGAGGATAGTCGATTGTATCGTAGAGCTGAACCTCAAAGGCGTTGAGTCCGCCGTGAACGATGCGATCAGCGACGGGGCTACTCCCAACGAGATCATAACGAAAGGGATCTCTCAGGCGGCCAAAGAGGTAGGAGAACGATACGAGAAATCGGTCTACTTCCTGCCGGAGCTTATCATGGCGGGGGAGCTCATAAAGACTGTCATGAGGAACCTCGAGCCTCACATGAATAATGAGGCACACGCAGCTCCCAAGGGAGTATTCGTGATCGGAACTGTAGAGGGAGACATCCACGACATTGGGAAGAACCTGGTGATCATCTTTCTGCGAGGACACGGATACCGGGTTCACGATCTCGGCGTCGACATCCCCGCGGAGCGCTACGTGGAGGCTGTAAGGGAGACTCGAGCTCAGGCCCTCGGTCTATCCGCTCTCCTCACAACAACACTACCCGAAATGAAGAACGTGATTCAGGCACTGAAGGCCGCCGGACTAAGAGAGAGGGTGAAAGTCCTGGTCGGCGGAGCTCCAGTCGACGAATCCATCGCCCGCAGCATCGGAGCTGACGCATACTGCAAGGATGCCTCCCAAGTGACGTCTGTTCTATCTGAACTACTAGGCAGCCGGGGTTAGGCAATATGGCTTCGACCCAGAGATACATCGAGACGCTGGAGCGATTCACGGCCACGATCAACTTCGAGGAGCCCGACCGCGTCCCAACTTGGGACACGCTCAACAACAAAGACCTGTGGCATAGGTTCGGCACATACTCAGACCCGTTGCAGGCCGCTGTGGAAACGCATAGAGCTGTAGGGATAGATGTGACTAGGTTCTACTGGTGGTACAGCGACTTCGACTGGTTCAGATCCAAGATAGTTGACTTCTCCAGGTTCATGGGGTTGAACTCAGATCAATGGGAGATAAAGACCAAGGCCGGAACCTCATGGATAAACAAGCGGCCGTTCGCTGACGTGGACGGGCTCCGCAACCATCTCCCACAGGATCCGGATGAGAACGCTGTTGCAGCATGGTACATTCCATTCTTCAAGAAGACCATACGCGCCTTCGCTGAGAAGGGCCTAGTATTGGTTGGAGGGCTTGAGGCGCCGCTCACCGATGCCTACACCTACGCAGGGATCGACTTGTTCGGAAAAGCGATCTACCTAGCCCCGGATCTCGTGACCCGGCTGCTCGACACATTCGAGAAGTGGTGCAGTATACGCGCACAGCTATGGGCCGAGAACGACCTTGGCCCT
>JBGVSY010000045.1:0-14133 GCA_041862235.1 Nitrososphaeria archaeon
TGCATTGGTGTGACAGATTCATCTTTGGTCACGTTGTTTCATCTCCCTTATTCTTTGTCTGCGCCTAACCTCTTCTACCCACCGAGTTGCCTTCTCTTGGTCCCTTCTCGCTGCCGCGCATTGTGGACACCGGGGCTCAGACATGTGGATAGGCCACCCACACCGTTTACAAATTCTCCATTCTGCCGGTGGCTTAGGTTCTCTGTAGCCTTCTTGTCCGCGAATTTTAGCTCTCTTCTTAGCTCTGTCAGAATCCAATAATCGATCGATCGAATTGATCGATACGTACCGCGAGAAACGTCAAGGGAGAAGAGTCACGTCGTTGGAGTATAGTCGGACAGTTCTGCCTTCCTTCACCACTAGAATCAAGCTTCCGTCCCGATCCAAGTCTTGAGCCACCCCCTTCAACAATCTTGAGCCCATGCGAACCTGTATTCTACGTCCCAGAGTGCTACAGTTTTTCCTTGCCTCATCCACCATCTCGTCCACGTCAGCTCTCTCAAGTTTCGCATACAATGAACTGAGGTTGTTTAGCGCGCTCGCAATCAGCTGCTCTCTATCAACCTTTGCCCCGAGCTCCGCCTTCAGGGACGTGGCCTGATCCCTAAAGCTTCCTGGCAGCAAGTTCAGGTCGATGTTTGCGTTGATGCCGAGTCCCACAGCGACGCTCCTGAGACGTTCCCCACGATACTCTGATGTGCCAAGGACTCCAGCAACCTTCCTGCCTCCAATTTGAACGTCGTTTGGCCACTTCAGCTCACTCTTTATCCTGCAAACAGCGGAAACGGCTCTCGTGATCGCTAGGGAAGCGGCTATGGTCAGAAGCTGGTTTTCCAGAGTTCTTCTCGGTCTGAGGAGAAAGGACAACCAGATCCCGCCGTATGGGGATGACCAGTTTCTTCCCAGGCGGCCCACTCCTCTGCTTTGCATCTCAGCCAGGACTGTGGTTCCCTCCTGGGTGTCCCTTTCAGCCATGGCCCTAACAGCAGTCTGAGTGGAATTGATGTAGAAGAAGTACGTGATTGCCCAGCGAACAAGGCCTGGACGCAGATTTCGAGTCAACTCGTCTAGGTTTATGAGCTGAGCATCTGGCTGGAGCAGATATCCCTCCCTTCCGGAGGAGATGATGGGGTAGCCAAGTTCTCTTAGCTTTCGCAGAACAGCTCGAACCTCAGAGGGTTGCGCCCGAGTCTCAGAACATAGGTAGGAGAAAGAGACGACCTTCTTTTCACTGGAAGAAAAGATCTGACATATCTGGTTCCCGACCCTCGAATCCTCTGTTGCCAATTCAGCCGCATCCCGGAGAGGAAGCAGCCTCTGTGTCAAGGAGAAGCTATTTGGCTTATCCTATCTGCTTACTCTCCTCAACCCTCTTCTTCACGTGGTCTATTATAGCATTCATCGAGGTTCCTGGACCGAAGTTGCCTGTGATGTTCCATTCCCGCTCCAACAGTTCGGCGTCCTCATCTGGGATTATTCCGCCGCCAACCACAGCTATATCGCCGGCCCCTTTTTCCCTCAGCAACTCCACAACCCTGGGAAAGGCCGTCATGTGGGCGCCGTTCAGTAGACTCAGCGCCACGCAATCCACGTCCTCGTCCAGAGCGACCTGCGCAACCTGCTCGGGGGTGGCGAGTATACCGGTGTAGATCACCTCGAACCCTGCGTCCCTGAAGGCTCGACAGAGCACCAATGCCCCTCTCTCACGGCGCCGTCTCAGACGCTGTCGTGGCCGTCGAGCCCGGGTTTTGCGACCAGTATCCTAATCTTCTTCTTGGCTTCTTGCTGCGACATGCCCCAGCTACGAGTGCGCTGTCCTGCCGGTGCTTTTAGGGTTTTCTCAATGCTTCCTACGCAAGGTTCTTCGATCTACATGTCGTACAGATTCTGTGTTGCCTCCGTACGCTACCTTTCATAGCGCAGCAACACGTGAGTTGCATTGCTCTGTCTTCGATCTATCTCTCGAGCTCATGGCTTAGCGAACTTGAACCCGTATACTTCTCTTCGGCCGATTTTTCTCAAATGGCCCCATACCGGTTTCAACTGCATAGCTATCTGAACCTGGTCGGCTTCGATCTGCCCTGTCGCTCGAGCGCCATTCTCAAATTCCACGATTCCAAGCACCAACGGAATCTCTTCCACACCGAGCGGAACGGCGTAGAGCTCCGTGTACGTCAGGAGCTTGCACGTATCACCCAGCTCAACCTCTTCGACATCTGCGCTTTTGCACCTGAGACAGTTGGAGCGCTTCGGATAGAAAACGCGTCCACAGCTCTTACATCTGACCCCCATCATCTTCTCCAATTCTAGTCACCTCTCTTCAAGACGAAAGAGAGCACGTTGTTTCCGAAACCGCCGAAGTTGAGAGCAAATCCCTGCTCCGCGCCTGAGACCTGCCGTTCACCTGCATCTCCTCGCAGCTGCCAGGTGAGCTCTGCAATCTGAGCTACACCTGTCGCCCCGACCGGGTGCCCCCGAGCCTTGAGGCCGCCCGATGGGTTTATCGGCAGGTCGCCGTCAAGTTCTGTCACACCTTCCTCTACCGCCTTGTGAGCCGTGCCCTTTTCAAAGAACCCTGCATCCTCGCTCTCAGCTATCTCCAGTATCTCGAAGGCGTCATGAAGCTCGACTACATCGATGTCCTTGTGTTTCGACTTTGCCATAGAGAACGCACGCTGCGAAGCAATCTGCACCGCTTTCAATACAGCTGGGTCCTCCCGCTCATGGACTGCAAGGGTGTCGGTGGCATGTCCGATCCCACCTATGGTTACAGGTGCATCCGTGAACTTCCTTGCATTTTCAGCTGAAGTCATTACGAGTGAGGCGGCTCCATCGGTGATGGGGCAGGAGTAGTATAGTCTCAAGGGATCAGATATCCTGGGATTGTTCAGTTCAGCCTCAGGCTTGGAATAGATGCCTTCCAGGGTTATCTTTCGGTGAAGGTGGGCGTAGGGATTCTTGAGACCGTTGTTGTGGTTCTTGATAGCGACCAGAGCCAGGTGCCGGGGTTCCAGGCCGTAGCGATGCATGTAGAGCCTTGTGAGCATACCGGCTAAGGAGGGGAGAGTCACTCCGTGTACGTATTCCGCTGTTGGATGTGTTATGGTGGCGATCAGATCCGTGATGATTGGGCCGCCTACATGCCTCATCTTCTCTCCTCCCGTCACGAGGACCGTGTCGTACAACCCCGAGGCCACAGCTGCATACGCGTTCTTTACAGCTGACGCACCGGACGCTGGCCCGTTCTCGATGCGTTCCGCCGCCGCCGGTAGGAGAAGGAGCTCATCAGTTAGGGCGCTAGCGATAGCCGTCTGGTGGGTCAGCTCCCCGGACAGCATGCTTGCAACGTAGACGGCGTCTATGTCCTTTCTTCCGACTTTTGAGTCCTCCAGTGATCTGTTGGACGCTTCGACTAGGAGCCCCATCAGGTCCTTGTCATCGCGGCGGCCAAACTTTGACATTCCGCAGCCTATGACGGCAACCTTCCCGGGCATCTATCAGTCGCTCTCCAGACGCATTATGTCCGGCTCTATCAACTCGAAGTCTAGCGACTGTTTGTACAGGTCCTCGGGCACTGGCCGGTCACCGAAGACTTGTCTGCCCTTGTACTTGTAGTAGTTCTCCTTCGATAGAACCCATGCCTTGGCGCCGCCGAGCTCGTGTTGCACACCCGGCCGAAGCTTGAGACCCCAATTGACTACCAAGAGGTTGAAGCCTCTCGGGCTTTCAGCTGTGACAAGTATCTCATTCACGCCGAGATACTCCATCGCGTGCTCCTGTTTGGCGGCGAAGAGGTGAGCTCCAACGCTCCTTCCCTTTCTCATAGCGATTGTGTGAAGACTGATGCAGAGATCCTTGTCGACAAGCCTGTTGTTCACCAGGCCGAACAGTCTTCCGTCCACTACGCCGAGAAGACAGTACTCATTTCTCACCCTGTACCTGTACCAACCCAGGAGTTCCGCATAGGTCCTGGCCGCGACCACATCATAAAACTCGCCTGGAGCGTCTAGCAGTGGACGAATGGCTTTGAGAAGTTTGGGAACCTCCTCCCTGGAGGCTTCACGGACAACCATCTTCTCCCCGGTAGCTAGGGTCAAGACCTTTGCCGGATACGGCTTCCTCGGAACATCCCAGTCAATGCTCAAAAAGTCTGTAACCTCAGTCAAATGCAGTCACAGCTCGCTGATCGAAACCCTTCTTTAATATGTCTTTCCTAGATCGATCGACTATGGCGGCTTTTTCATCGTGCCGATTTCGTTGCTCCGCATGAGCATACGCGGCTCTCCAGGGGGGTACTGTCGTCTCTCCGCTCTCCGTAAGGTTTTAACTGTAGTCGCAAATGCCGCGAATGCCGTGACGAGCACGCGGGGTGACCGCTGCTTTGGCGTCAAGAGAAGATTCGCTGGTGAAGGGACCAACACCTAAGTGCGGGCTCTGAGGTGAGATGATCGACATGAGTTCAGCATGGCACGCCATGAAGGACGAAGAGCTTCTTCAGACTCTAGAGACTGGCCGACAGGGTTTAAGCTCGGAAGAGGCTCAGAGGCGTCTGAAACAGTATGGCTACAACGAGCTGAAGGAAAAGAAGAGAGCAGGCATTCTCACAATAATCCTCAACCAGTTCAGGGACATCTTCGTGATAATGCTCTTGATCGCCATTGCGATCTCGTTCTTAGTTGGAGCCCATGAGGACGCAATAACGATAGGCGCCATAGTTGTCCTCAACGCCGTTGTCGGGTCCGTCCAGGAGTATCGCTCAGAGAAAGCCATGGAAGCTATGAAGAAGCTGACCGCTCCAAGGGCTCGAGTGATACGAGACGGAAGGGAAGCCATCATCGATGCAAGAGAAGTCGTGCCCGGAGATGTCGTTGTCCTGGAGTCCGGGGACAGAATTCCCGCGGACGGACGCATCGTAGAGGTCGTCGATCTGAAGACCGATGAAGCTGTCCTGACTGGCGAATCCACGCCCATTAATAAGGAAACCGGAGCCGTTGACGACAAAACTCTGGTAGCTGACAGAAAGAACACAGTCTTCATGGGGACACACGTGACCTACGGCAGAGGGAAAGCAGTCCTAACGTCAACGGGAATGGCTACCCAGTTCGGCAAGATAGCCGAGATGGTTCAGGCCGTCGAGGAAGAACAGACACCCCTGAAGCAGAAGCTGGAACGTTTTGCGAAGAAGCTAGGGATCATAATAGTGTTGTTGGTCATTGGAATATTCATTGTCGAACTGTTCGAGGTTAGAGGAACGCTTTCCACCGACAGCATAGTCCAAACACTGCTGGTCGCTGTTGCTCTGGCGGTTTCAGCGGTCCCAGAGGGACTGCCCGCCGTGGTAACCATAACCCTGGCACTGGGCGCTCGTGAGCTTGCAAAACGAAACGCGATAATTAGAAGACTTGCATCTGCTGAAACACTGGGAGCCACCACTGTCATTTGTTCCGACAAAACGGGCACATTGACCAAGGGTGAAATGACCGTTCGCAAGATCTACACGGACGGAAGAACTATCAATGTGACAGGGGTCGGCTACGAACCTAAGGGCAACTTCCTCGGCAGCGCCCCCATTGATCCCAAGAAAGATAGTCAACTAGGTCTCTTGCTGAGGATTGGTACGCTTTGCTCCAACGCCCAGTATGACGGGAAAGGCGTGATCGGCGACACAACCGAGGGTGCCTTGATTGTAGCCGCACACAAGGCAGGACTGGTTAGAGAGGACTTGGAGAAGATCTATCCAAGGGTAAGGGAGGTGCCCTTCACCTCCGAAAGGAAACGGATGACAACGGTTCACACATCCCCTGAGGGGAACCTGGTTGCCTATGTCAAGGGTGCCCCCGAAGTGCTCTTGGAACGATCGTCGTCCATCATCAGAAACGGTGAACCAGCAAATCTCTCCGACGACGAGCGAGAATTGGTCCTCATGACGAATGAGCTGATGGCGAGTGAAGCCTTGCGTGTTCTCGGCATGGCGTACAAGGAGCTGCCGAGCAAACCGGTGGAGGACTTTGAGGAAGACTTCTTTGAGACCGACCTAGTGTTCGTCGGGTTGATGGGGATGATCGATCCCCCACGAGAAGAGGCGAAAGACGCAAATCGATTGTGCCAGCAAGCCGGCATAAGAACCATCATGATCACTGGGGACCACAAGCTCACCGCCGTGGCCATTGCCAAGGAACTCGGCATACTAGCGACCGAAATGGTGCTGACGGGTGTTGAACTGAACAACATGAGCGACGAGGAATTCGAACGAGTAGTGGAAGATGTCAGCGTGTACGCCAGGGTGTCCCCAGAACACAAGCTTCGAATAGTCAAGGCGTTGAAGAAGAAGGGACACATCGTCGCGATGACCGGCGATGGAGTGAACGATGCACCTGCGCTGAAGCAAGCCGACATCGGAGTGGCGATGGGAATAACCGGAACAGACGTAACAAGAGAAGCCGCGGACATGGTCCTGGCAGACGACAACTTCGCAACCATAGTCAACGCCGTCAGAGGAGGACGCAGCATCTATGACAACATACTCAAGTTCTCATTCTTCTTGCTGCGCTCCAACTTCGATGAGTTGCTGGTCATAGGAAGTTTTGCTCTGATGGGGTTGGAGCTTCCCCTCACAGCAGGCATGATCCTCTGGATCAACTTGGTGACGGACGGTGGGCCTGCGGTGGCCTTGAGCATGGATCCACCCGCTGAAGACGTGATGCAACGCCCGCCACGCAACCCGACTGAAGGCATACTCCATGGAAGACTCGCCTCGATCCTCATGACATTTGTGACACAATTTGTCGGGACAGCTGTCCTGTTCTACGTTGCCTATTATGTCCTTGGCGAGCCGCTGGCGGAGGCGAGAGCAATGGCCTTTGTGCAGGCGACCTTGCAGGAACTCGTCATAGTATGGAACTGCAGGTCAGAGAAACACAACGCGTTCAAGGTTGGGTTCACCTCCAACAAATTCCTTCTGATCGCGGTTCTCGTATCAGCTAGTCTAACAATCATGATACCCTACTTCGGTCTTTTCGGAACAGCCCCCCTGACCTTGCTCGACTACGCGATGGTCGCGCCAATATCTCTCGTAGGCTTTCTCATTCTACCAGAGGTCTTCTATGGTAGAAAGATACTGCGCTGGAGCTAAGGCTGCAAGAGTTCAAGATCTCTGCTTGTTGTCTCCTTCGCATCAATCGATCGATTCATTGATCGACGCGGCTACCTTTGAGACCGTCCGGATGCCTTGATCCTTTTACTATTCAGAGCGCTCGACCAGCTCCACGAGCACGCCTCTGACACCCTTGGGATGTATGAAGATGATGGGATGACCCTCGGCTCCAATGGTGGGCTTCTCCCCGATGAAGCGCAGCTTCTCCTTCATCCGCTCCATCTCACCGCCTATGTTTGAGACTGCCAACGCTATATGGTGAAGGCCCTCCCCCCTCTTGTCGATGAAGCCCTTAACAGGGCTTGATTCTTCTGTCGGCCTGAGAAGCTCGATCCTCGCTCTGCCAGCTGTTAGAACGGCAACCTCTACCTTCTGAGACTCAACGATCTTCCTTTCCCTGAGCTCAAGTCCAATTGTGTTGCAGTAGGTGTCTATAGCTTCATCGAGATCTGCTACAGCGATCGCCACATGGTCAAATCCCTTCACCACTCACAATCAGCTCCCGTTTGCAACGCGCGTGCCTGCCCTTGGCTTAAAAGAACTTGGATAGACATAAAGCATTAAAGAACGGCAGGGGGATTGTTTCATTGAGAGAACGGAATGGTCAGACAGAACATCGAGGCAGGGCGCCGAGGTCAAACGCCATCGGGTAATTGTAACCATTCATCCAGGGGGGACGATGAGTACGTGGTTGCCAAGACGCTTGAGGGCTTGCAAGCAGGGGAAAGGGTGGCACTCTGTACCTTGGTTAAGAAGGCCGGCTCGGCACCCCGCGACGTCGGGGCAAAGATGGTGGTCTTCGAGGACGGAAGAACCTGTGGCACAGTCGGTGGAGGAGAGTTCGAAAGGCTCGTCGTTCGTAAGGCAGTGGAGACACTCAACAGCGGCCGTTCGACAAGCGCAGACTTCTCTTTCGGTGGAGGGAAAGGGGTGGCCGATTCTATAGACACTGGACTAATATGCGGCGGCACAGCAACTGTTTTCATGGATATTCTCCGCCCATCTCCGAGATTGGTGATAATTGGTGGAGGGCACATCGGCTTTCCGCTTGCGAGGCTGGCCGAAACCCTCGGCTTCAAGATGTGCATAATAGACGACAACAAGCACATGGTCAACAGAGAACGATTCCCGATGGCTGACGAGTTGATAGTTGATGAACGCTTTGATCACGCGCTCGAGAGAGCTCGCCTCTCCACCTCCGACCTGGTCGCTATAGTTCACGGAGACGTGGACCGCGACTTTCAGGCTCTCGCCACAGCGGCGAAAAGTGATGTGAGATACATAGGACTTCTTGGAAGCAAGAGAAAGATCTCGGAGTTCATGAAGAGGTTGAGGAGAGAAGGTGTGAAGCCCGGGCGTCTGAAAGGAAGGCTATTTGCACCCATCGGCTTGGATATCGGCGCGGAAACCCCGGGTGAGATCGCTTTGAGCATAATAGCGCAGGTTGTACAGAGCCTACGCAAGGGGAAGCGCCCACACAAGACCCATCCTCGCTAATTGCATTTGTGGATCGATCCATCGGGACCGGGTCAGATCCAAGATTAAATAAGCCCCAGATGCGCTATGGGGGCCAGGGATCTGCATGCATTTCGAAGGCAGGTTCAAGATAAACGCTCCGAAACAGAAGGTGTGGGATTCAGTAATGGATCCTGGGAAAGTGGTCAAGAGCGTCCCCGGTCTTGAAAGCTATGAGATCCAGGAAGAAAAGAAGGTGTCAGCACGAGTCAAAGCTGGCGTAGGCATGGTTCGAGGGACGTTCAAGGTGAAAGGCTCATACAAGGACATCAAACCTGAGGCATATAGCCTGAGATACCTACTGAGCGGAAGTGGGGTGGGAAGCATGTTCGATGCCGAGATATTCATGAGGCTGAGCGATGTGGAAGGAGGAACCGAGATGGTGTACGAGGCTGAAGCAATTACAAGCGGGATCCTTGCTGGCTTGGCTGGCAGAATAATTGAGAAAAAGGTGACAGAGATCACTGAGGAGATGTTTGCAAACCTCAAAAAAGAAATAGAGAAGGAGGACTAGGAGAACAGGTCCATCAATCAGCCTAGTCCTCCATGAAGGCAACGCATCGCGCGAAAGCTGCCTCACCACCCCTGAAAAGCCAGGGAAACACCCCAAGGGTGACTCTCTGGTTCACCAACTTGGCTATGTCGCCGCCCAGGTTTTCCACGTGGATGACATCGCGTGGGAAGAGCACGTTGTGCGTCAACTGGTAGTCCTCCTGCGGGAAGAGTTTGTCCACGTTCTCCTTGCCGAACTTCTTCTCGGCAATTGACCGAACCTTCAAGCAGACCCTCGGCAGAAATCTCCCTATGGGCAGATTCATCGGGTGGTCAGTGGAGACCGCGTCGACACCCCAGACCTTTATCTTCCGCTTCAATATCCAGTCACAGAACTCCCGCGTCGGCCCCGGGTGAAGGTGTATGTAGCGCTCCTCGTCAGCCTGCCCTTGAGGCTGGTACCACGCGCACTTCGAGAAGCCTGTATACAGAAACAGTATGTCCCCGTCTCGGACATCCACCCGCTCCTCTACCATCTCCCCTGTGTATATGCCCAGGTCTCCCACCTCACTGACGTCGACGACAACACCTGGGCCGTAGAGCCAATCGAGCGGTATCTTGTCGATGGTCTTGCCGCCCGTAACGAAGTGTATGGGGGCGTCAAGATGCGTGCCCATGTGGTTCGACGTCATGATGTACTGAGCGTTCACCCCATGCTCAGGCTTCCGCTTAATGTACTTGACTTCGAAGGGGGGATAGAGCGGCCAGAACGGCGTATCTGCGCATAGAGGCTGAGACAAATCAACCAGCTTAACCATTTGGATCCTCCTAACCTGTTAGAGAGTCTGATGACGATTTAAGGTTAACCTGCAATGGGATTTTCCAAAATATCTCTTTCGATCTGTCCAAGGGAGCCAGAATGAAACGGTTTTAAGAAGAACAGCCAGTGACTATGAGCACTACACAGAGGTGTGTCGTTTGTCGGCTCTCGCGAAAAAGACAACAGAGATCGCGACCGTCCGAGGAACAGGCAATTCTGAATCGGAACAACATAGGTCAGAAAGACCGACAATGAAAGACCTTCTGGAAGGGGCAGCGCGCGGAGAGACAATTCTAGAGATGAGGGGGATAACTAAGAGATTTCCGGGCGTTGTCGCAAATGATCACATAGACTTCGACATAAAGGGTGGCGAGATCCATGCACTGGTAGGAGAAAATGGGGCGGGAAAAACCACCTTAATGAACATCTTGTATGGACTGCTGCGTCCTGATGAGGGGGAAATCTACATCTGGGGGAAAAAAGTCGACTTTAGGTCTCCCCTAGACTCGATAGAAGTTGGCATAGGGATGGTTCACCAACACCGCAAATTGATACCGGCCCACTCGGTCCTCGAGAACATCATCCTCGGGCATCCTGAAGCCGGGAAAATCCTTAACCTGCGCAGAGCCGAGGCAGAGGTAGAGAAACTTTGTGAGCGGTATGGATTTAAGTTGGACTTGAATGCCAGGGTCTGGCAACTCTCCGCGGCAGAGAAGCAGATGGTCGAAATCGTGAAGGCCCTCTTCCGCGGGGCAAAACTCCTTATCTTGGATGAGCCGACCTCCGTCCTAACCCCTATCGAAACTGAAAAACTCATGAGGGCCCTCAAGGCCATGGCCAAAGATGAGCTGGCCATAATCCCGTTCATAACCCACAAGCTCCCTATTGTTTTGGAGGTCAGCGATAGGGTGACTGTCCTTAGACGTGGAAAGGTTGTTGCCCGCCTCAGGACGAAGGACGCGACGATGCGGAGTTTGGCCAGAAGCATGGTGGGGAGAGATGTCGCCTTCAAAGTAGAAAAAGTGGAGGTAGAGAAAGGAAGGCAAATCCTTGAAGTCGAGGATCTTTCGGCCCTCAGCGATAAAGGTGTTCCAGCCCTTCAAGGCGTTTCTTTTTCGGTGCGCGAGGGGGAGATCTTTGGAATTGCCGGAATTGCTGGCAACGGGCAGCATGAGCTGGCTGAAGCTCTGATGGGTCTTCGCAAGGCGGAGGGGGGAAAGGTGATCTTCGAAGGTAAAGACATCACAAATTCCTCTATCCTTGAAAGATGGAGAATGGGCATAGCGTACATTCCCCCCGAACGCGTGGAGGTGGGAACGGTTGGGGATTTTTCGTTAGTTGATAACATAGCTTTGAATTATTACTTCGAACCAGAGTTCAGCCGACGTGGTATCTTAGACTACAAAAAGATCCTAGAGCGTGTGGAAAATGCCATTTCTGAATTTGGAGTCGTGTGCTCCAGCGCCGATTGCCAAGCCAAAACTCTATCTGGGGGGAACCTACAAAGGCTCATTTTGGCTCGCGCTATCTTACGTAGACCGCGCCTCCTGATCGCCAACTTGCCCACTCATGGACTCGATGTTGGCGGGATTGAGTTCGTCTGCAATAAATTGATGGAGCTAAAAAAGGATATGATGGGGATCGTGTTCATTTCCGAAGACCTCGACGAGATAATAGCTATGAGCGATAGGGTAGCGCCGGTTTATGAAGGCAAGTTTGTGGACATCGTTCCAGCGGAAAGCGCGAAAAAAGAGGATGTAGGGGCGATGATGGCTGGCCTGCGTTTGGAGAGATGAAAGCATGTGGACGAAATCAGAGAAGATGAGATTGAAGCTTGAGAAAAGGCTTGTGCTAACGGGCCGGGATGCTGTGAAGATATCTATCTTTTCAATAATCGCTACCCTTGTAATTTTCAGCATCCTTCTCATTTGGGCGGGAGTCAATCCCATGGAGGCTTATAGAGAGATCTTCTCATATGCCTATGACCCAAGGTTCGGGCTCGGGCTAACGATTCGTAGCGGCATGTTCCTGTTATTCGCTACACTTGCGTTCATTCTCCCACTCCGTGCTGGAATCTGGAACGTCGGGGTGGAGGGACAGTTCTATCTCGGGACAGTGGGTGCATTCTGGGTCGCATACACACTGAGCGATCTTCCCTCTGGAGCCCTCATCCCGCTCATGCTGATCGCCGGCGCCCTCTGCGGCGCAGGTTTCGGGGCAATCACGGGATACTTGAAGGGGAAGCTCAACGTCAATGAAATTGTATTGGCCATTATGTTAAACAACATAGCTTATTGGCTCATCCACTTTCTAATCGTGGGAGGTCCGTGGATGGGTACAGCTGAATCCATGAGCCGTCCCCTGCCGGTTTCGTCATGGGCGCCCATGATTTGGGAAGTCCCCTCTACGACATTCCTTGTCGTCGCTATATCCGTGCTGTTATACTTTTTGCTTACCAAATTCACCGCCGGATATCAGATTAGAACTTTGGGAAGTAGTTCAGCTGCGGCCAGGTACGCAGGGATGAGCCCGCTCAAAATATCGCTTTTCGTTATGGCTGTTGGAGGAGCGATAGCAGGGCTTGCTGCGTATCATCTGTGGGCTGGAGAACCAGGCTTTCACATGATCCCAAAGCCACAGACTTACAAACAACAGGGGGACTTGACGTATTATGGGATAGTGTGCGGCTTGCTTTGCGTTTTGAATCCCTTAGCAGCAATTCCGACGGCAATATTTATCTCAGGGATGACGGTGGGCAGCACTGCTTTGGTCAGGAGGCTCGGCTTGGGGTTTGGTATCGACTTCACTTTGCTTGGAATACTTTTCCTCACACTCGCTGCTTTCCAATTTTTCTATCAATACAGAATCGTGCGTAGGAAAAAAGAGGGAGAGGTGATCTAGTTGTGGCCATTTATCGGTAAATCTCTGGAGATGGCTACGCTTTTCATGTTCGCTGGTTTAGGTGAGCTATTGGATCAGCGCTCGGGTGTCCTGAATGTTGGATTGGAAGGGCTGATGCTTTTCGGGGCAGCTTCAGGCTTCATAACTGCCACGCTCACCCAGAGCCTTTTGCTAGGCTTCCTAGTCGGGATTGCTGTGGGGGGCGCTGTCGGCTTTCTCCACGGATACCTCTCGATAACCCTGAGGGTTAACCAAGTCGTGAGTGGGATGGCAATATGGATATTGGCTTTTGGTCTAACCACCTATTTGGCCAATCCCTTCACAGGCCCCCTGCCCCGAGGGGTCTCTTCGTGGCGCATCGGAGATCTTCTCTCTCCACTCTTCTTCGTCGGAGTTGCGCTCGTATTGATTGTTTGGTTCATACTCTCCAAAACACACTTAGGGCTGAAAATAAGGGCTGTGGGCGAGGATCCGTCGGTCGCAGAGGCTTCTGGCATAAACGTTGTGAGAACGCGCTATCTCTGCGTGATTATCGGCGGGATGCTGGGCGGTTTGTCGGGCGCATTCCTCTCTCTAACTTATTTAGGATCTTGGAGTCACAATCCAGTCGCGGGTCGAGGATGGGTTTCTTTGGCTCTTGTATTCCTTTCCATGTGGAGACCTTGGTTGCTGTTCGCAGGCGCCTCAATCTTCGGGACGATATGGCAGTTCGCCCTCAGCCCCGAGATAATTCTTCCCGCCCTCGGCTTGCCCCTCCAGTTTTATAGAATGATCCCCTTTGCCGTAACCATCGTGATTTTAGTCGTGATCTCTACCGAGCGATTCAGAAAAAGATGGGGGTTAGCAAAACCTGCGGCACTAGGTCTACCTTATGCGAAAGAATAGTGGGAACAGTCGTATTTCTATCCTTTAGATGATAAAAAAGAAAAAAAGGGGAAAATTGCTTCCGACGTCCTTACGGGATGTATTCGATACCTTCGAGATGGAAGTAGAATTCCGCCAGTAGGCGCTCGTCCGACGGCATCACGCCCGCTGGCTTGACCACGGTGCCCTTCGGCGGCATTGGCAGATCGGGCAACTCCAGACCGGTTCCCCCACTGACCAGCGCATATTCCATGAACGGATCCCACGCTCCCTGCATCATCTGTTGTCTCCTGACTTTGATTAGCTCTATTACCCAGTCGGCAATAAGCGGACGAGCCTTCGGACTTATGGCGTCGATGCCTATCTTCTTGTCATTTTGTAGATCAAC
>JBGVSY010000046.1:0-7856 GCA_041862235.1 Nitrososphaeria archaeon
GCTTCCAGGAAGCCCTCGCCATATCAACAAGGGAGGTCCTCTCGCACTTCGAGAAGGACATGATCTTCTTCGTCAACGTGGCCCTCGACATAACGCCCTACTGCGATTGCTGGGGCTTCACGACACCGAACGTGATTCCCGACATGGGCATATTGGCCTCCAGGGACATCGTGGCCGTTGACCAAGCCACACTCGACCTCATTGCAAAGAAGGGCTTGATCGAGGAGGATGTCCCGAGGTGGCTTGAGGTGAGGCCGGAAAAACACCTCCACCCCTTCCAGAGGATTCATGGCCCCTTGAAAGACCCTCATCTGGCTCTTAAACACGCGGAGCGGCTGGGCCTGGGAACCCGCAACTATGAGATCGAGGAGGTATTGCCCGCGGATAAAAGGAGACTTCCAAGTCCCGCCAAGATCAAGCCTTCCGGCCTGAAGCCGTCTCACACTCGGTAGAGCAAAGGTGGGCCGACCCGATCGATCAAGAAATGAGACCGTTCTCCGGACGACAGAAAAATATAGATCGACTCCGCAATGTCGCAGGTCACCCATGTCACGTGGAACAGCCTTCTACGAAGTGGCGGGACTCTGCGAGGAACTTCGGTCTACTACTAAGAGGAACGTGAAGAGTCAGCTGATCGCAGATTTGCTACATCGACTGAGAGAAGATGAGATCGCGGCTGCTGTCCTCCTGACTATAGGATCGATCTTTCCTGAGAGGGCCGAGAAGGCGCTGGACATGGGATTTCAGACCATCTCCAGGGTTGTCAGCGAGAAGAAGCAAACCACACTCGTCCAAGAGCCTCTAACCCTCCTCGACGTTACTCGATACTTCTCACGGATAGCAGAAGCGGCAGGCCCCGGGTCGCTCGAGGCCAAGGAGATGCTGATGCAGAGCATGCTGGGCAGAGCCACCGACCTCGAAGCAAAGTGGATAGTGAAGATGGTCTTCGGGGAAATGCAGCACGGTGTCAACCAAGGAATCATGATAGAAGCCATTGCAAAGGCAGCCGGAGTAGACTCCAAGCTGGTGCGAGAAGCAAACATGTTCACCGGAGATCTGGGCGAAGTCGCCAAGGTTGCTCTGACATCAGGCGTCGGAGGATTACAGAAGATCGGTATCAGGCTTCACACCCCTGTCAAACCGATGCTGGCTGAAATGTCCTACGACATCGCCGAAGTTCTCTCGAAGCACGGCGGAAAGACTGCTCTGGAGTTCAAGTTCGACGGGGCCAGGATACAGATACACAAGAGGGGAGACGATGTCAGAGTCTTCACGCGTAGGCTGAGTGAGGTCACCGAGAGCCTTCCAGAAATCGTTGAGTTGACGAGGGAGAGAGTGAAGGCCGACGAAGCCATCCTAGACGGGGAGGTCGTTGCGGTAGGTGCTGACGGGAGACCACTGCCTTTCCAAGATCTCATGAGAAGGTTTAGGAGGATCAAGAATGTTCAGGCTGCAGCGGAAATAATCCCGGTTCAGCTGCATCTATTCGACGTCATATACCTCGACGGGCAACCGCTAACACAGAAACCCTACGAAGAAAGGTGGCACCTGCTCTCGAATACCGTGCCCCAAGAGATAGTCGCAGAACGCATCATAACGGGTAGCGAACCCGAAGCAGAGAGTTTTCTGAGGCGAGCCTTGGATTCCGGGCACGAGGGCTTGATGGCAAAAGCCCTCGACAGCGACTATACCTCAGGAAAACGAGGGAAGAAGTGGTTCAAGATCAAACCCGCCGAACAACTGGACCTGGCGATAATAGCGGCGGACTGGGGATATGGTAGACGCACAGGATGGCTCTCGAACTACCACCTGGGGGCCAGAGACCTCGAGACCGGAGGCTACTGGATGGTGGGGAAGACCTTCAAGGGACTGACAGACCAGGAGTTTGAGGAGATGACTAGGAGGCTTCAGGAGGTCAAGACGAGGGAGACCAGATACACGGTCTATGTCAAACCTGAGATCGTTGTGGAGGTGGCTTTCAACGAGATCCAGCGAAGTCCCCACTACCGCTCTGGGTTCGCCCTCCGCTTCGCCCGCATAACACGGATAAGAGATGACAAGAGTCCGTCAGAGGTTGACACCATTCAGCGGATAAGAGAGCTGTACGAGAAACAGTTCGAGAGGAAAGCGAAAGCAAAACTCTAGACCTTCCTCAGCTGACACGATCGATCGAGGAATGCACGCGCGATCTTCCGTAGCAATTTCTTGGCTAGACATGGATTGTCTGTCGTGAAGGCATCTATCGATCGATTGGATCGTGAGGCTGCAAGCATCACCGCAGTTAAGGCATGAGGGACTGGAGAGAGTTGAGGGTATCTCTGATAGCGTCAAGAGGTTCCTGAGCCTCGAGGACAATCGGCACAGCTGGGTAGACATCCAAGACCTCCTTGAGCTTCTCGACGATACCCATGTTGACTTCGCTCCTCCGAAAGCTGCGGTGGTCCCAAGGAACGCCGGAACCGAAATCGACGAAGCTCACGTGAACCTCGGCAACACTCAGACGATCAACCTGCAGCTCAGCCAGCGAGCGGCCCAGATAGTGGATCAGGTTGGTGGCCGCGTGACCCAGGTCAACAAGCAGCGGCAAAGCGTCATCCATGCGCTCCAGTTCGCCCTGAGTCATGCCAAGGGCCGGCGAATCTGCGTCCCAGCCGTAGATGTTCTCCACGGCGACCCTGCCAGGAAATCGGAGCGACCGGCGGAAGACCTCCAGGTTCTTGAGGGCTTTCTCCAATGTTACGCGGTTGGAAACCGTGAAGTCATATGGGCCGCGAATTCCGCCTAGGAGCCCACCGTGAACCCCGTAGACGCGGTGGGTCAGCCCCAGATCCATCGCTTCCATCGTAGTCTCGTCGGCTACCCGGGCGGATTCAACGGGATCCGTGCAGATGTTGAACATGAATCGGCTTGTCGAGGCATCCTGGAAGGGAAGTTGATGAATCGTCTCGATCCTCCTCTTCCCCAAGGACTCGATCAAGGCGACAGCCTTCTCACGCGGCCCAATGCCAAGCTCAACAAAATCCACATCGCCCTCCTCAACAAGACCTAGAAGATCTTGAACAGAGTGACCGGAAGAGGAGATCCCCCACCTCAAGCGTCAGTACCCACCAGTCGAAAGGCTTGCAGACTCAGGCCTCAAGCAGGGTTAACCAGTATTAATGGTTGACACAAGTCGATCGATTGCAGGTGGATCACCGGGACGAATAGATGTCAGGAAAAGTGGGGTGCTATGAGTAATGACAAAATCACTGAAGCGAGAACCAACAAGGATAGCACGAGCACGGTCGTCCTCTCGGACATCGGCATGTAGTGCAGCAGCAGACTTCTCAGGCTTCTGACCTTGTTTGAGTGTAGAAAACCTTTGTCGTCCATGTGGGTGTCAGCCCTCTCATGGAGGAAGAACCTGGAGTAGAGTATCAGCAAAGAGTTGAGAATGAACGGCGCCAGAGAGATGAGGAGGAAGAGCTTGAGGTTCGCAATGATCGCGTAGACGGCGAATGTCAAACCGATCGAGAAGCTTCCCACATTGCCTATGAAAGCCCTGCCAGTGAAACTGAGGTAGAATAGAATGACGAGCATCAGGAGTGGAACGGCAAGAGGTACATATTCCCTCGAGGCAACAGCGAGACCCCCGATCAGGATCAAGCCGGTAAGGGCCTCCAGCCCGTTCAATCCCCCCAGCTGGTTGTAGGAGTTGACAGCCACGGTGACTATGGCTGGAACGAGGAGGAGGAAGAAGAGGGAACCCAGATCCACAACGCCAACCAGGAGAGCGCTGATGGTTGTCCGGTCGGAAGGCTTCAGAACCATATAGGGGAGAGCGGCGAAAACCGGGAGCACGGCCTTGTACCTCCAGGGCAGGTCAACCAGGTCGTCGAAGAGACCCATGTTGCTCCCGAAGAGAACAGATGTAGCCAAAGCAAGCGACTGCTGGGTGTCCACCCCAAGGAAGTAGAGCAGAAACCAGTAGCAGACCGATGCCAAGGAATAGAAGATGCCGTAGCAGTTCGGGACCAAAGGTTTTCCCGGCTTGTGATGATCCACAGCTCTAGGAAACGGCACAGCCATCCCCCTCCCATTTCGAAGCCTGCTCAGCGCCCCAGCGCTCATGTATTTTTGTGTTTTCCAAGTCCAGAAGATCACCCAATCCTATCACGTGCTTGGATCGATCGAATGGAAAGACAATTATGTAGCAGTCCCAGAATGAGTGCCAATCATCGGTCACTTGGCAGAACGGCTCGTGGAGGAGACTTAACTGCAGGTCGACGGACTGCGTATCCTATCTTGCTCCTGAGAGCCCCATGGACAAAAGGTTAAGAATGTAGAAAGTACCCTTTTCTTCTAGCTGGAAAACTTGGCCGAAGACATGGAGCCCGCCAAGACACAGGCACCCGAGGAGAAAAAGGGGGCCGATGTCAATGACCTCGTCGAGCTACTGGGTAGGCTCCAGAAGGAGAACCAAGAGCTTAGACGTAAGCTACGGAAAGTCCGCACAAGCTCCTACCTTGCGATTGCATACTACCTCATCTTCGTAGGAGGAAGCGCCCTGGTAGTCGCGATCTACCTCGATAACCTACGCCTAGTACAGGTAGGCTTGGGTGTCCTCATAGCGGGGGTCATCATACTGGCGGTCCGCCAAACGAACCATGGTCGTTCGGTCGATCGTCGGCAAATGGCAACGGGCCCAATCAAGGCCACTGCCATCTCTTCCATCAAGGCGCTCAACCGCCTGCTCGTTGGCCTAGACTATCGAGGAAAACCTGTCTATCTCCCACCTCCCACCCACCAAGAGAAGGAGTCGGGATCACCAGATTTGTCCGAGGCCAGGGTCTTCATCCCAGCCGAACCAGGAATCCGGGTTCCTCCGGAAACTGAGACCGCTGGGGGCAGTCTCGTAATCCACAACCCGGAGGGCATATCCCTCACGCCGCCGGGGCAAGCACTTGCGGATTTGTTTGAGGAAGAACTGGGAATGCCGTTTAGCACCATGGACCTGGACGAGCTTGGATCACGTCTCGCAGACCTTCTCGTGAAGGACCTAGGCTTGGTGAAGGGATTCCAGCTGGACCAGCTCGGCAACACTATGCATATCAAGATAGAGGGCTCGGCCCTCGCATCGCTTTGCGGCCAGATCGAGGAAGAAACGGGCATCTGCCAAAACCTTGGATGCCCCCTGACAAGCGCCGTAGCCATCATACTGGCCAGAACGACGCACGAGCCCATTACGATAGACGCGGTCGAAACCTCCGAGGACTATAAGATCATAGAGGCATGGTATGGAATGTTGGAGACAGAGACGCCACCGCCGCGATCTGTCGATTTATGGCAGTGGGGAAAACTTATACGGTGATGCAGAAGAGCTGAGCGTGGGTTTTCTGACCCGCGAGACGAAAGGCAAGAGATTTCTGGTAGCGGGTCACATAGCGAAGGACGTCCACATAAAGATCCTGGACAGCAATGGACTGCCTGGGGAGTTCAGGAGGCTTTTCAAGGACAGCACGCCAGTATCGAGAGTCTCGGAGACTCTGGGTTCATCGTGGAACTTCAACAATGTGCTGAATCTTCTCAAGAAACATGCGATCAGCCCGGTGTCGTATAGCTACGGCGGAAGAGGGCCAAACGTTGCGTACGGGGCAGCCAAGCTAGGCGCCGCGGTCGAGCTGATAGGCTTCGTGGGAGAAGACTTCGACAAGAGGTACCCTGGGTTCTACGAAGGGGGATATCGGACGCACCTGAGAAAGGCGGGGATTACTATCCGTGAGATGAGGTTGGACCCTGCAGATCTCGCTACTCTCGATGAGAGCACTCACAATCATGGGGTATTGGCTTTCAACGGGAGAGAAATCCCGTCGGTTTACTGCGTGAAGGATGTCGCTGGAAATGACTTTTACTTCATAGACGACATCAAGGGGGCGCAAACCCTGGCCCCGCGTAGTCCCGTCCCGAAGAGGCTCGTAGATGAGTACGATGGTCTATTTGTGACCAGTGGAGAGATAACGTTCAACACCAGGCTCATCGAGTACGCCAGCGACAGGGGAAAGGAGGTCATCTTCGACATAGCGGCCTACGGAACCACAGACAGTTACCTCAGAAAGGTCGTTCCTAGATGCAATATCATACTGGGAAACAGCTTCGAGATAGGTCTGGTAACACGAGCGTTTCAGCTTGACAGTATCGGTCAAATCTTTGAACGATCGACCAACTTAGGCCGCGTGGTGGTCGAAGATAAGATCTCGTGTACAGCGATGCTCTTCAAGAGGTCGCTGAGGGGTCCGCTGAAGATAGGGCCCGCTCAAGTCGAGAGAAGAGTGAGCAGTGTCGGGTGCTGTGATGGAATGGCAGCCGGATACCTTGCTTTGTACGCGCAAGGCTACGATGAAACAACGGCTCTGCATGCAGGCCTCCTCGAAGCGGCGAGCGTTTGGACCAGGGAGGGAGTCCAGGAAGGAATGCTGAACAAGGAGCAACTAGAGATGAAGCTGGGCAAGCTGTGACCGATTGAACCATAGGGGTTTCAAGAAAAGCTGACGATAACCCAAATATATGTGCCCGACAAACGACCCCTAGCCAGCCGCGTCTGAGAAATCCAGCGAAACCGGGAGCAAAGTAGATGACCGATCAAACCCAGCCTGCGATTAGAGTAGCTAGAGGAGCAACGTATCTCTACGCACAAGGCGTCGTAGGAAACCTCGTGGCGGTTGTCTACTTCGCCTACGCGGCCCGCGTTTTATCCCAAACCGAGATAGGAGTCCTAGCTACACTCAATCTCATCGGCACCCTCGTCATGTTTACCGCGACACTGGCCCTTCCGGCGGCGGCAACAAAATACATCGCAGAATATGCAGGGAAGGGAGAGCTTCAACGCTCGAAGAAGGTCTATCGGTTCACAACACTCTTCGGGATCGCGTCGGGAGCTGGTTTCGCGGCCATCACAATAGCGATCTCAGGTGTATTCTCCACCGAAATTCTGGGAGGACAAGCGAACCAACTGACCGTGGTCTTGCTTGGCATAGACATGTTTCCGTTGATCCTCTCCCAGTTCTTCACAGGAACCCTGACAGGACTGCAGAAGTTCAGGGAGATGGCCATCGCGACCGCGCTGCAGATGATAACCAGGTCAGCGCTAGCCGTTCTGTTCCTGGCGGCTGGACAAGGCCTTCAAGGAGTCGTCCTAGCTTGGATCGTAGGCGACATCACAGGGCTATCCCTAAAGGCCGCGCTCACCATCAGAGCGTTCGCCAAGACCCAGACATCGGATGATATACACGGGAGGGTGCTCTTCAAGTATTCTGCCCCGCTGTATGTAAGCAACCTCGTGACGTACTTCGCAAACCAGACGGACAAGTACCTTGTCCTCTTCTTCCTAGCTCCTCAGCTGGGAACGGAAGAGACGCTCGCTCAGCTAGGCATATACAATTTGGCCACGGTGGCGGTATCCGTCGTTGGGATGGTGTTGAGTTCCCTGGGAACAACACTGTTCCCGCAGCTTTCTGAAAGGCTGGGAAAGGACGGGAAAGACGCCGTAGATCAGGTGTCACAGATGGCGAGCCGATATGTGTCAATTGCCTGCGTCCCCATGGCGGTCGGACTAGCAGCCGTCGCACACCCCACTATCACTCTTTTCGTGGGACCATCGTACGGGCCGGGAAGCACAGCCTTAGTCATAATATCCCTAGCCACGGCGGTCACGTGCCTATCCCCGCTGGTCAACAGTGTACTCCTATCACTAGGGTCAACCAGAGTCATCTTGGAGGGAAGCATAATCAGCATAGCTGGAGCGGTAGTTGCCGGATTTCCACTCGTCCGTTCAACAGGAATAAACGGGGCAGCCCTGACAAGGGCAGCTCTACTCATAC
>JBGVSY010000047.1:0-8280 GCA_041862235.1 Nitrososphaeria archaeon
CCTGGATAGGGCTACACTGCTTAGGACGGTATCCCCTGATCACCTAAGGTGGGACGTGAGCCGTATCATCAGCGAAAATATGCCCCGCAGTTTCCTTTCTTACGAGACCAAGATGAAAACATTTTTCTTCGAAAAAGGCTATGGTTCAGTGGCTAACTGAGGAAAGACTTGTGAAACATATGAGCGAAGAGCTTAGATTTGGAATCATTACAGTTCAGAATCTCCCGTGGAAGAAGGAGGTTGAACGCTGGCAATTCATCGAAGCACTAGGGTTCGACACCGTGTGGGTCGCAGATCATTTTGTCGATCCCTATCAGCCAAACTCTCCTTGGTTCGAGGGTTGGACACTTCTAGCCGCGCTAGCTACCCAGACCAGCCGCATAAGGATCGGCACATTGGTCAGTTCAATTCCCCTGCGCAATCCAGCTATATTGGCACGTCAGGCACTCACGGTTGACCACATCTCAAATGGTCGGCTGGAGCTTGGGCTTGGCACCGGAGTTTCCTGGGACCCTGTCCACTCAATGATCGGAATTGAAAACTGGCCCCCCCAAGAACGGGTAGCCCGATTTCGCGAAGTTGTAGAGATCGTTGACCGGTGCCTGCGCAACAGAGTCACAACCTACAAAGGGCAATATTATCAACTTAAAGAGGCGGTCATGATACCCCCACCCATTCAGCAGCCGCGCCCCCCAATCACGATTGGGGCAACGGGGTCACTCATGCTAAAGCTCGCGGCGCGCTATGCCGATACATGGAACTCCGTTCCCGGGGAATGGCGTACATCACCAGACAAGATGTCAGAGCAAACCCGTCGAAGAAACAAGCTACTTGACGATTACTGCGAAGAAATCGCCCGCGACCCCAAGACTCTTCGGCGCTCGTTGTTGATATTTGGATCAGAGGCAGAAACCGTCTTCAACTCAGTAGATGCCTTTGAGGCAGTCGTTAGGCGTTACCGGACCGTTGGAATAGCCGAGTTCATATTTTACTATCCCTTTAAGAATGAACAGATCCCTGTTTTGAAGCAAGTAGCCAGAAAGGTCATTCCGAAGCTGCGGGCGACACAGGGGTTCGACTAATCGATCGACAGAGTCTAGGAGATGTTCATGCGCGCATCATCAATGGTCTATGACACGCTTTTCATCTGATCAATGGTACCGCAGATTTTTTCAGGGTTTCTCGAAGAAAAGACAAACGGCCTTCCCTTGCGTGGAACTATTTTCACCGCGTCGCCAAGTGATGTTGCGTAAGCCCAAGAGCGATCAACGCCATGCCTAACGCCAACACCGCCATATCTTCCAAGAGAGGCTTCAGTTGGTTTACAGGATGCTATGTCTACTATTGGAATACGTTTGTGATTGAAAAAACCGTAATCAACAATTAGATCCCTGTTGTTCACTCTTATCTGTATGCCCCGATAATTCCAAAATACAACCAACACCAACGCTTCAACAGACCCAAAGAGGATAATCAAAAAGGGATATTGAATAGCGAGGCCAACAGCGACAGACATAAACAATATGCACAAGAAAAGCAAGGAAAAAAATCCCACCAAAGCTTTCATCAATCTGCCCGCTGGAACCCATTCCGTGTACACAATGTCCCTCATATCGACTACACACACATAGTGATATGTGTCTTGCCCTCTATTTATGCGTTGACAAGGGTTGCGTGTTGGTTGTATTGATTTGTGTCGTGATCGGACGAGAACCGGGAGCCTCGCGGAGACCCCGGCCGGGGGTACTCCATTCCCACCAGCCGTTGATAGAGTGCAGTAAATCGATCGATCGATCACTGCCTATCTGCAATGGAAAGGCGTCGATCGGTGTCCAGATCGAAGAAAGGCGGCCCTGTGAGCAGTGCCAGCGTGACGGCTATGACCACGGGGATCGATCGATCGCAGGCACTTCCTCGACGGCATCGGCTATGCAACGGGAGACGTCCTATTTGCAGAGCTTGACGAAGAAACCCCCAACTTCTACTGGCATGAGCTAGCTGAGTTAGAGAAACCAGATGTACAGGGACTCAGACCCTGTTGGGTTGTCAGGTTTGAACAAGCACGTGGAGAACCTTTAAGATGTGTGAGTGGACCCGGCTTAGTGATTGGGGTTGTCGTCCAGCTCGATAGTGGTTGAGGGGTTGACGAAGGTCTTCGGGAAGCTGGTGGCGGTGGACCACATCGGGTTCTCGACAGGGGGAGGGGAGATCTTCGGCCTTCTTGGTCCCAACGGCGCAGGGAAAACGACGACGATACGGATGGTCTGCACGGTGCTGACACCGACGGAGGGGACGGCCAAGGTGGCCGGGTACGACATCCGCGCTGAGCCGCAGAGGGTGAGGGAGAGGATAGGGGTCCTCCCCGAGGACGCTGGGCTCTACGACAGGCTGACTCCGCGGGATCACCTGGCGTACTATGGGAGGCTCCATGACATGCCGGAGGAGCTTATCGGCAGCAGAACGGACCTGCTCTTGGACAAGGTGGGGCTGAGGGAGAGGGAAGACGACAAGGTGGGCGACTTCTCCAAGGGGATGAGGCAGAAGCTGGCTGTGATACGGGCTTTCATACACGATCCACCTGTGCTCCTCCTGGATGAGCCGACTTCGGGGCTGGATGTGATGAGCGCCAGGGAGATAAGGCAGTACATCCTGAGCCTCAAGGCTGAGGGGAAGTGCATCCTGCTCTCAACCCACAACATGACCGAGGCTGAGAAGCTCTGCGACCGGATCTCGATAATTGATCAGGGGAGGATAGACGCCACGGGGACGCTGGAGGAGTTGAGGAGGCAGACGGACCGGAAGGATCTGGAGGACATATTCGTTAGGCTCGTCACCGAGTAGGGGGTAGCGACGTGAAGCTCAGGCACGTGACGGCGATCTTGAGGAAGGAGTTCGTCGACGCGATCCGCGACAGGCGCACGCTCATCTCGATGGTGATCTTCCCCGTGATCTTGATGCCCATCCTCATGTTCCTTCCAATGTACATGGGCAGCCCTCAGGCGAACCCGGCTCAGGTCGCTATCATCCAGATGGACCGGAGCTCCGACACCTTCGTGGAGATGCTGACAAACCGCTCAGAGCTAACTGTGACCTTTCTCACCCCAACCCAGAACCTGACAAAGATGGTTGAGGACGGAGCCTACGAGCTGGGGTTGATCCTACCCAAAGACTTCACCGGGAAGCTGGCTCCCGCCAACGGCTCGCTGACCCTGCCAGCGATCTACGACCCGTCCAGCATCCGTTCGTCCCAAGCCTTCAGCTTGGTCACCGGGGTAAGCGCCGCCTACACAAGGTCAATCGTGGCGCGTCGCCTCGAGGAGAAGGGTCTGACCGAGGAGACGCTGAACCCCATAAGGTTTGAGGAGATCTCGATTGCAAGGATACCCGGGGGGTTCAACTTGATCGTGATGTTCCTGCCGATGATGCTGGGCATGTACTCGGCTATTGGGGCAATGTACTTCGTGATAGACACCACAGCCGGGGAGAAGGAGCGTAGAACGTTGGAGGTTCTATTGACCATGCCCAGCACGAGGTCGGAGATAGTTCTCGGCAAGTTCATGGTGGCCGTCGGGCTCTCCGTCGTGGCATCGGCTCTTTCGATGGCGGGGTTCGCTGTGAGCGCTCAGGCGATGCAGGGCGCCTTCCCTCAAGCCGCCGCGCTATCCCTCTCATCCACAACGGTGGCGGTGATAGGCGTCGTCATGCTAATTCTTTCGATGACGATGGCCGCTTTGGAGATGATGGTCTGCGTCTTCGCTCGAAGCTTCAAGGAGGGGCAGAGCTACCTCACCCCGATAACCATGGCGGCGGTCTTCCTCGCTGTCTTCCTGCCGTGGCTAGGTGAGAGCGCCATCAGGCCTCTGATCGCTGCACCCTACATGAACGGCATCGTTGTCATGAGAAACGCCATGCTCAACAAGCTTACGCCGCAGGACCTCCTCATCGGTGTGGGAACAGCCGCGGTATACATGGTGGTCATGCTGGCGGTAGCGGTGAAGGTTTTCCAGAGCGAGAAAGTTCTATTCAGGTACTAGCCGATCTATCTTCTTCTTGGAGTGCTACGCTGCGGCACAAGATATCCAAAGTTATGAGAGGAGGTCTACGTGCCGATCGATCGAAAAGCTTGGTGGAGTATTGCATAACCGACTACTTTCGCGTAATGCGAGGCGAAAATACTTTGTTTGAATTCTACCAGGTGAAGCTCACCGACGGAAGCCTATCATCTTCGTTACATCGGGGCACGATCCACGGCTACATTAGAAAGATGGAAAACTCATCAAGGAGTGGCTAATAAGAACTCCCGTCGCATCGATCAAAATCTCACAAACGGAGTTCGTCTTGGAAGTGGCAGAGAATGGTGCAACAACCCTTACGGTTCTCAGCGGAGAGGTTGAGCTGTCCGACGTATCCAAGGAAAGAACTGTGATCGTGAAGCAGAACGAGAAATCAACGGTAAGACCTGGCGGCATACCGTCAAATCCTGAACCGGTGGACACAAATGAAATTGAGAAATGGTGGGAGATAACAGAAGCAACAGAGATAACGGAGACAACAGAAACAACGGAAAGCGTTCCAACTTTCATGGAGCCCTTACAACAGAACTATCTATGGCTTGCAGCAGTCCTTGCCCTTGTCGTGGTGCTAGTAGTCGCGGTTTTCGCAGGAAAGAAACTGCTGTCACCGAAGGAAGACCGACCGATACCAGTTCATGAGGAAGGTTATATTAGCCTCTTCCCGCACTCCTCGCAGTAGACCGAGTCCGCTGGGATTCGTGCGCCGCAGTACCTACAGTGTTTTGTCTCAGCCTCCTCCACAGGCTCTTCAATGCGCTTCTCAACTGGACTGACCTCGGCAAGCCTGACTTCCGGTTCCCCAGGAGGAGTTGGTTTTGGCTTCGCTTCTTCCTCGATCATGAAGGGGATCTTCCGTTCCTTCTCTATCATGAAAGGTACTGTCTTCTCGCGTCCTTCGAACTTAATGTAATTCCTTACCTCTGGCTTGTTCAGGAACCTTCTGCCGAGAAGGAGGGCTGCAGCGTTCCAAACAAATTGGGTGGCGACACTGCTTGGCATCTCTCCCTCGACAACTCTCGAGACGGCAATCGTTGCTAGAAGCATAGCTAGGCTCATAATGAAACCCAGTGTCAGCGCGGTCATACCTGCCCTCCTCGCCCACCTCTTTGGCTTCGACAAACCGTAGGCAAGGGCATATTGGAGGATTACGATGACGAACCAGACCAGTATGTCGATGACGTACAACACCAGGAATGCCTGCAACAGCACAACAGCAAATGAGGCCTCAGGGCCCAACCCGGGACCAGCACTCTCCAAAGCTTCCTGGACTCCTTGGTTGAGGGCTGCTGCATCCGAAATACTTGCGAGGTTGACAAGAAGGTTCCAAGTAGCATAGATGGCAATTGCCATGATCGTTCCTTTTCCGTATGGTCTCTCTATCTTGGGGCGCCATTCTACGGGGATTTCGGTCACCCGGTCACCTCCAACCCAGAAAGCGGGTTTCGCCGGGCTTCCACCGGCTCATCAGGGAGGTTCCTGGATCGCCTGGTGTCCTTTGGTCTAGCTTAGGCTTGGAAGTGAATATAAAACTGACTGTCGTATGGATGAGCAGTTCTGGGTCCCCGTGGTCATAGCCGTCACGATCGATCGATCGTTTGGGTAGGTGAGCGATAAGCTGGGTACTGAGCGACCATTCTGGGAAGTGGTCGAAGTCAGAGGTGCTTATATTGGACCTCTGTCAGTGCCGCCCTGATGGTTCTGAAGGGAACAACGAGGCTGTTGGAGACACGATTAAAGATCAAGGGGAAGAGAGGCAAGATTACGGAGTACAGGAGGTTCCTCATCCACGTCCCCTCAGCTATGGCTAGGGATTCTCAGTTCCCCTTCAAGCCCGGGCGAGAACTCACGATCACAGTGGACCCAAGGGGCAAGATCGTTCTGAAGGCATAACACCGTCAACCGATAGATCTGCCAGTTACATATCTGCTGTTGCTGCTAGATACACCGCGCGCTTGATCGAGTCTCGATCGATCGAGTCTAGAGTTCCACAGGCTAGAGCAGTGCGGCCGCCGGGACTCAAAGCCCTAGCCTTCTATTTCAGGGACTCGATGGATCATCGATCGAGATCTGAAGGGCCATTCTTTCCTGCCGCTCTCCGATCGATGGATCCGTTAGCTATCAGTTGAGGGATTGTAAAGCCTAGCCCGATTCTTGTGAGTAAGAGATATAAATCGGTCGATCGATCACCCGGGGATACAAGACATGCCAATTTTCGTCCAACTAGTTAGTTTCAGCACTAGTAGCGGGAAGTTCGACCAGAAGAAGGATACCAGAAAGCTTAATGAAATAATGGAAAAGCTTCAGCATGAGGGAGCAAGAATACTAGATGTTAAAGTTACTCTTTCAGTAGGTTCGGCAGTATACCTCGTAACATATGAGTCAGCAAAACCTTTGGCTGTAGAATAACATCGATCAATCCTCCCTATCGAAATTCTTATTCAACACTGCAAGACCTTGCCCCGGAAGCAGTTCCTGCCAAGTCTTCTTTTTCGCTTGGCGTTGAAGAATGTTTGCGAACATCACGCTTGGACCTTCATCTTTACGGTGAACGGTTCTCCGCCACTCCGCCGCCTTACCTCGATCGATTATGTAATAGGCCGCACAATCATGCGCACATGTACCAGAAGCCTCGAAATGTCTGTGTGCTAGCCAGTGTGGCTCGAATCGATCGCAGGCAATCCCTAATTTGGCACGGCGCTAGCGTAGCCCCTTTTAGTATCGACCTACGATGGACCCAACGACCCTTTCTGCGAACCAGCTCTCAGCCACCGTCTGGCTAGCGACTGACAACCTGTCGAAGAACGCCCTGTGGTGCTGGATCTTTTCACCGCTGAATTCATACACGCATACGCCAGGCGTCTCATACTTCGCGCCTCTCGTGGGAGACCCTTCTATGATGTATTCATAGACAGCCCTATTCCCCCTCACCATAATCCCAATCCCGGCGTCTCTATGATGTACTCTACCAGCTTGAGCTGCCCAAGCTAGCAAGCGCCTCACCTCCCCTTTGCCTCTGAATGTGCCCTCAGGAGCGACCCAGACCACGTCCTCTGCCAAGAAGGAAAGCGTCTTCTCCACATCCCCTTTCTCGAACGACCCAACGAAATCACGTATGATACTCTGAATCTTTTCCTCCGACACGCCACCCACCTCCCAAAACCTGACAACCCTCAATTTCGTGACTTGCCTGACATAAGATTCTAGGCTCAGCTAGAAATGACCACGTTCAGATCTAAAGAGAAACCGCTGAACGATCGATCGATTGAGAGGCCCCCTGCCTTCCTCTCAGGAGGCCTATCTCTTGGAGGGTCCGCCTGAGGTTCTCCACGGCCTGGTGAATCTCCTCCTCCTTCTTGGCGCCGACGCAGACGATCCTGCCGTTCGAGAATATCAGGAAGACGACCTTCGGTTCCTCCATCCGGTAGACCGCTCCTGGAAACTGCTCAGGCTCATACATGACCTTCACGTCGATGGGGCTTCGCCGGCACAGCTCTTCGATGTCAACGCGTTGACCAAGGGCGCCGGACGCGACGACGTTCTGAACCTTGATCTCCGGTTTTCCGGTGACGGGTATGCCGGCTGCCCTCAGCTCCCCGGCGACCTTCAATATCGCCTCTCTAACCTGTCTCTCCGACTTCGCTCCCGTGCACACCATCTTCCCGCTCTTAAAAATCAGGGTGCACGTCTTCGGCCTCTTCAGCTTGAAGGGCAAACCGGCAAAAACTCCCGGTCGGTACTCGGCCTCGGGGAAAGCCCTCGCTATGGCGTCCACGTCGAAGGTTTGATCGAAGCCGGCTGTCGCCACCACGTTCTGAATCTTGAGCCCCGGCTTTGGATCGCCACCCCTCGCGGAGAATCGACTCATCCGTCCAACACGTTTAGGCATATCGTTTACGCCCGATCTGTGTTCTTTCGTAGAGGGCAGCTCTCACAGGCCTTCTCTCCACCCATCAGCCGCCGCCTCTGGATACACTGGTTGAACTCTCTTGCCTCAAGTGAAGCACCGTATTTAACCCTCAAGCCAGACACCGCTTCCATCCATCGGGGCGACGATGCCTCGCGATCCGCCTCTCGATCGCTACCTACCCGGTTTCTTCGGTCCCCTCATCTTCACCTGAAACGCGGATAACACGATCTTGCCGCCCTCCGGGATGACTTCGATGCTGAGCACCTACCCTGGCTTGAAGGGGAACTGAGAATCCCTCGC
>JBGVSY010000048.1:0-6545 GCA_041862235.1 Nitrososphaeria archaeon
GTGAAGGAGGCACAGAACTGCGTAGGTGCACCAGGCTTGCACAGAAACTGGGGGTCAGGGATCTATATGTGAAGGATGAAACCACGAACCCTACAGGCCACTTCTTGGATCGCGGCACTACGGTCGATGTCTCTAAAGCTGTCGAACTAGGGTTCACATATCTCAAATGTATTAGTTCGGGAAGCGAAGGAGCCTCTCTCGCGGCCTACGCCGCGAGAGCGAACATGGGGTGTTCAGTCCTTCTACCTGCCGGTGACCTGGGGAGGATAGACCTATTCAAGATCTACCAGATCGTGGCTTACGGCGCCAGCATCGCGGTGGAGAAGAAATGGGGAAGGAGAGCAAAGGCGCTGCAGCCACTTGGTGCCGAGTACTGTGTTTCCCTGAGTAACCCGTTTTTTGTGGAGGGAGAGAAGACCACCGGCTACGAAACCCTTGAGCAACTCAGTTGGAGATGTCCAGACCGGATCATTGTGCCGATGGGCAACGGAACCCACCTGTCGATGACCTGGAAGGGGATCAAAGAGATGCAGCAAACGGGATTGATTGATAAAGCCAACATCATGATGACTGGAGTTCAAGTGTCTGGATGTGCCCCCATCGTCGAAGCGTTACGCAGGGGAGCAGAACTCCGTGAGCCCACTCTCAGAGCAGAGACCATAGCTCCTGACCTAGCCATGACCAAGCCACTGCACGGAGCTCTCGCCATTCAATCTATCAAGGAGTCGAGAGGAAAAGGAGTCGTGGTGTCAACTGACGAGATACTAGAGGCCACGAGCCTCTTAGCGAAGACTGAAGGCATCTTCGCTGAACCCGCGGCAGCCTCCACAATCGCCGGCTTGAAGAAGCTACTCGAAACCGACACAACAACGCGGAGCGAAACCGTTGTCTGTATAATCACGGGGCGCGGCATCAAAGATGCTTTCACAATCCACAGGCTTGTGGAGAGGGTAAAGAACATCGATGAGATCTTGGTGGGCACCACGACGCGAGAATCCCTCAGTAGACTTGGGCTAACCAAGCTCAAGATACTTCAGCTAGTCTCAAAGAAAGAGTCATATGGCTACGGACTAGCGGATGAGCTAGGAAAAAAGCACGGGATCCAAATCAATGTCTCCAGCGTATATCAACACTTGCTGGAGCTGGAGGGGATGAGGTTGATTAGGAGGACCGAGGTGAAGAGCGTGCTCGGAAGACCAAAGCGAAAGTACTATGGAATCACAATGTTAGGAAGAGATGTACTCAACTCGTCTCGAGCGGATAAGTGACGCGTCTTGAAGCTATCGGTGCAGACTCACGCACTGATCGGTCAATTTCCGCCACGTCCTCAACCATCGCATCTTCAAATCGATTCGACAAGAGGCATGCGTCCGCACGCACCACCTTACATTGCCTCGATTACTGATATTTGGGATCCATGCTTCGTAACGGAATCTCTTTTATTCAATGGAGCCGACGGCCGATGGGAAAGCAGAGCAAAGTCATAATTGTAACCGACGGTGCCTCCAGAGGCAACCCAGGCCCAGCAGCCGTGGCTTTTGGGATATACGACGAAGATGGAAACTCGCTTCATGAGGAGGCTGACTATATCGGAAACGCTACGAACAACGAAGCAGAATACGTGGCTCTAGCCCGGGCCTTGGATAAGTGCAGAGAGTACTCGGGGTGGGAGGTTGAGCATTATACTGACAGCCAACTTGTGGTTAATCAGCTTGAAGGGAAATGGGCGGTCAAGGCGAGAAACCTGAAACCGCTGATAAATCAGATATTAGACATGAAGCGATCGTTCAAATCAATGACGCATGAACAACTTCCGAGGGAGAACTCTATGATATGTCGAATAGACAGGTTGGTAAACGAGAAGCTCAACCAAGCCACGCATCCGCGAAAGCAGCCGACTGCATGAAGTAGCTCCACAGATAGAGACTGAATGCAAGCCGGATGGCTCATTAAAGCGGTCTAGTCTATTATCAAGCGTTTTCGGCGTCTCGATGGAGTGAATACTCATGGACCAGCATTGATAGCGTTTTGAACTGAATTATTTGGTCGCTCAGAACCCACAGTAAGCACATCCATGGCAAAGTATTGAGGACAGGTGGGCTACAGAGTTCGCTTGAGGATTGAGGCTTAGCACTTGTTGGTAATAGCGGTTATCAAATCCTTTCCACCTAGAGTATAGATTATTAGGGCCCATCAATAAGTTGAACGGCATGGGGAGACTTGGAGTCGCCGCGCTTGCCGCGGGAGCAGTTTGGTGGGTTGTGCTAATCCTCCTCCGAATGGGTACGGAGCTCCCCTTCTTGTTGCTAGGCGTCTTCACCATACTGTTCGTGTATCTCTGGGTCGCCACCCCAAAGGCACGCGAAATGGACTATGTGACTGTCGACGAGATCAAGGTCACCATCCTATGTTCGAACTGCGGCACGACTTATGATGAATCTAACGAGAGATGTCCGAACTGCGACTCGCCGCCCTGAGCTGGAGAGGAAACCTGACCTATTCTACGTTCATTTGGCCTTGAAGCAAACCAAGATGGATGCACACGAGTCTGCGGGCTCAAGCTGACTCCTTCCCTCTCAAAATCCCATTCCATTGGAATAGCGTCGTTGCGACGTGAGATTTGGTAGAAACGAAGGGCCCTTCTAATTTCATCCACCAAGACATACGAATGCGTTATAGCTTTCAACCACGCTCGGCCAAGCAACTCAACCCTAACGATGAGGCAGACCGCGTTCTCATACATGGCTTGGTAGGATCTTTGCGTCTCCTTATCCACCGTGCTCATCTCATCTAACATAACTTCTCTGGGATGGCTGTGATACCAGCCAACGATCTTCACGTTCTCTGAAGAGAACTTCTGAGGTATGTACTTGGAGACGCACAACTGCATCAAATCGTATGTCAGTGCCACCTCACATTTTTCTCTGATGGCCATCCCCTCTCTCTCTTCCCCGGGGAAGAAGTCTATGACGGCTAGATTTCTCTGGCTTCCGCGTTGCCTTTCTTCTCCGAGGAGAAGACCCCCTGTCTCCTTGATTCCAAAACCTAGAATGCAGCTTATCGTATCCGTTCTCCCAGAGTATCTATCGACGCGTGTCTCTTCCAGACACTCTTCCAAGATGCGACGGACAAAACGTTGCAAACAATCACAATCAAAGCCCACTCTTAGAGAGTTAGACAACTGCACTAGTCCGTCACCAACGAGAAGATTTTATCGACGCCGTTTTGGCTCGAGCTTCACAGGCTTATCTATGTTGGGTTCAACAAAGCTCGAGTCAAGAAGTTAAAAAGGCGCAACCGAAGATCGACCGACCGCGTGCTGCATACTATGTGAATGATTGTTGAACAATTCGATCGATCGAGGAGAAAGACGGCCGAGAGCGGCGTTGAAAGTTAATTGAACCAAGTGCGCTTGTGCGTCTACACTTGGTTACGTCGATCGATCGGCTGGGCCGGTGCGCTAGCGTCTTGACAACATACGTTAAGAACGAAACGAGTCTAGCTTAGATTGCCCTAGAAGTGCTTTAAGGTTCTTGAAGTCTTTGCGGATCGCTTCCTTTAACTCATTGGTGTATAGCGCTGCTGCGGGGTGATACATCGGCACTATCTTGAAGTCTTGTACGATGAATGCCTTCCCATGGATCTTGCTGATCATTTCATGTTCAAGACCATATTCATGCAGAATGTATGCGGCAGCTGTATTACCCAGTGTGCAGATGATGGCAGGTTCGATCATGTCTATCTGTTTCTCGAGGTAGAGAGGAGTGCACGTAGACATCTCGTCTTCTGTTGGTTTTCTGTCTCTACCTTCAGGCGAGATTGGGCGACACTTGACTACGTTGGTTATGAATACTTTGTCTCTGTGCAACCCGATTTCCTTAAGCATCTCGTCCAAAAGTTTCCCCGCTCTTCCTACGAACGGTCTTCCAGTTTGGTCCTCGGTCCTTCCAGGTCCTTCTCCGATGAACATGATTTCCGCATCCATGGGACCTTCTCCAGGAACCGCCCTGGTCCTAGTTTTGGCCAGCCGACATTTTGTGCAGTGAATGATCTTGCTGTGAAGTTCCCTCAGGTCTCTCTCTTTTTCCACCCGACACAGACCTCCACACGACTTTTGGTCAACGCAACCTGAGCTCCGAGGAGTTGCCTCTGCACCGCGAATATATTACAGGTTCAGACCCTGTGCAGAAGATAAGGACTCACTGACACTATTCAGCTTCCTCTCCGCGTAGGTAGATTTCGAGGCTGATGTCAAGAGACGGGGCTGAATGGGTCAGCGCACCCACTGATATCATGTCTACCTCTGTCTCAGCGACTGAGCGAACGTTCTCCAGCGAGACTCCCCCCGAAGCTTCAAGAGGTATCCTTCCCGCTACCAACTCGACCGCAGCCTTCACCTCTTTGATCGACATGTTATCCAGCATAATTATGTCAGCGCCTGCGTTCAACGCTTCCTGCACCTCATCGAGGTTCTTGGCTTCCACCTCAACACGCATTCCGCGAGGAGCCTTCTGCTTGGCTCGCAGAACCGCGTCCGCCAGGCTCGTTCCTAGGCTTGTGCAGAGCCTAAGGTGATTGTCCTTGATTATCACTCCATCGTAGAGGCCGAGCCTGTGGTTAACACCTCCACCCATAAGCACCGCGTGTTTCTCCAGCCTCCTCAGCCCCGGCGCCGTCTTTCTTGTATCCATGATCTTTACAGGCAGGCCTTCCACAGCTCGGACGTAGCGCGAGGTGTGTGTCGCGACTCCGCTTAACCTCTGGAGGAAGTTGAGCGCTACGCGTTCTGCCTTCAGCATAGTAGCCGCCGAACCTGTGATCTCCATCACCTTCTCACCCTTCTTCACCTTGGAACCGTCAGGCCGCAGAACCCTGACCCTGAGGGATGAATCAGCTGTCTTGAACACGAGACGTGAAATCTCGGTTCCAGCGAGAATCCCCTCCTCCTTGACCAAGACGTCCCCTCTGGCCTGGAGACCGAGAGGAATTAGAATCTGTGAGGTAACATCCCGCAGTCCTATATCTTCCTTGAGGGCTATCTCCACGAGTTTCTTCACAGATGCATCAATGGAACGCAGATTGAACACCTGTAGTTCTCTTACTGAATCCAGCTAAAAACCTACTGCTGTGCTGCGGAACGCGTGAATACTATGTGCCGACACCACTCGGGTGATTCTTGCGGGAAGTCAGATCTGTAGTGGACTCCTCGGCTCTCCTCTCTGAGAAGAGCCATCTTGGTTATCAGCCTGGCGGTGCATAGCGCGCTCTGGAGTTCCAGTGAACTCCGATTCATCTCCGGCGTGTGTTCTCTGTCCCAGAGATCTAGCTGTAGGTCTGCTTCGCGCAGAATCTTGGAGGATCGGATGATTCCAATATTGCTCCAAGCGAGTTTCTGCAATCCGGAAAGAGAGATCTTGTCGCTTGATGATGTAACATCCCTGGCTCTTTCCACCTCTGTGAAAGGGATTACCAGGTCGTTGTCTGTCGTGACTTTCCCGTCCCACTTTTCCCCGGACAAAGCTCTCTGTACGATCCTTCCACCAAACACAAGAACCTCAAGCAGTGAGTTGCTTGCTAACCGATTAGCGCCATGAACGCCTGTACACGCCATCTCTCCACACGCGAACAACCTCTCCACGCTTGTCTCCCCCCAGGTGTTCGTCTTAGCGCCTCCGATAAGGTAGTGAGCAGCAGGCGCAACAGGTATAGGATCGCGGGTTATGTCCAAGCCGTTGTCAAGGCAAAAACGGAATATAGTTGGAAAGCGAGCCATGACTCTCTTTGCCGGAAGATGGGTTACATCCAAGTACACATGATCGACTCCCTGCCTCTCCATCTCAGACAAGATGGAACGCGAAACCACATCTCTCGGACCTAGCTCCGCGTCTGGGTGATACTCCTGCATGAATCGTCTCCCTGACCCGTCTCGCAGGAGCCCTCCCTCTCCCCGCACTGCCTCGGAAATGAGGAAATGTGGAACCCCCGGCATGTAGAGTACCGTGGGATGAAACTGGAAGAACTCCATATCCGAGACCAAGGCGCCGGCACCAAACGCTAGGGCAACGCCGTCACCGGTGGCTACATCAGGATTGCTTGTGTATCTATAGACCTGCCCTGCACCTCCGGCTGCTAGGACCACATACCTGGCGAAGTATTCCTTGACCTTACCTGACTCACAGTCCAAGGATCGCACTCCAAGCGCCCTATTCGCTTCGACCAAGACATCCGTGACCAGATGGTTCTCAAGCACAGACACATTGGGGCCTCGAGCAAGGCTGCTCAGGGTATTTTCAATGATGGCACCGGTGGCGTCTCCCCCCGCATGGAGAACACGAGCTACACTGTGGGCGCCTTCTCTCGCAAGGCTGATCTCTCCATCCACCGTATCGAAGACTAGTCCGTACTGTATGAGATCGCCTATGCGGTCTACAGCTTCTTCAACGAGAAGATGCACTGCAGCCTCGTCACAGATCCCTGCCCCCGATGCAACCGTGTCCCTGAAGTGGAGGTCGGGTGAATCGAACCTACCTATGGGAGCAGCTATT
>JBGVSY010000049.1:0-5617 GCA_041862235.1 Nitrososphaeria archaeon
GATCGAAGAAGTCTTGAGTCTCGACAGGAAGCGTGCTTCTCAAGGGAGAAACTCCCGCATCAAGGGGTCGATGGAAAGCCCTTCGTATCCAAGTTGCCTTGCCAGCTCATCGACGTTGTACTTCTGACCCTGGGACCAAAGCTCTCTCAAGAAGCTACCGGCCTCGGCTGTGGTGAACCAGTCCTCACCGAACTTCTGGCGGAGAACTTCTCGAAGATGGGCCTCGAAGATCCACGCCCGCAGGTATCCGGCACAGTAGAACCCGTCATCCACATCGTTGAGATAGTGGCTGGGTGGGTGCCTGAAGACTAGCGCCGCTTCGAGGGTCCGCTGATACTCCAGATCCATGCCCTCCAGATCGTCCGAATGGAGCTTCAGTTCGTAGCTAAGTTTGGCACCATAGCGTCGTAGAAAGTAGAGTTTGATGAGCCGCTGAAAGTCAAGGAAGGCAGCTGCGTCCTTAACTCTCAAGAAGCGTTCAAGCCAAGACTTGTTCGTTGCAAGATGCTCGAGAAGGAAGGCATAGCTCTCTGTGACAGAGACATCTCCGAGATATCGATACTCAACCGCCAACCCAGCGTCACACCAGGCGTGGTGCTCGGCGTGCCCTGTTTCATGTAGCAGGGTCATGTAGTCGTCGTGGCCACCGTGTGGCATGATGACCAGCTTGATCTCGCTTGGCACCCGTATGGGCGCCACGAAGGCCCTTGGGGATTTCTTGGGCCTCTCCTCAACGTCCAATTCGATGTTCTTCTGTTCGTCGAGGTTGATCCCCATGCCCTCCAGGGTCCTCTTCAAGGCATGGAGAAGACGTTCTTTCGGGAACATCGAATCGAACTGCTTCGCTCGGAAGATAAATGCCAGGTCGTGTTTTTCCCCGCTGTCCAGAGGGACCCCCGCCATGCGCTGGAAGAAATCATCCATCCCGTCTTTATAGAGCCTCTCAGTCTTTGAGATAAATTGCTCCATGATGTTGTTGAGTGCCTGAAAGTCTATACCCTTTATCTCGATGAAAAGCGATAGATAGTTCTTGTAGCCAAGGCTTTCCGCGGCGGCATGCATCATCCCCATACGTTGCTTGAGCGTCGGGTTCATTTTGTCTATAACCCGGTTTCGTGCCTGGAAGATCCGAGAACGCTTTGCGCGGTCCGCCTCGTTCGCCATCTTCACAGCGGCAAGACGGAAAGCCATTCTCTCACCGTTAACCATAACGCTCTCAGAGGCTGCCATTGTCTCTACGCGGCTGGTCAGCTCCTTAACCCTCTGGGTTAGGCAAGCGGATGTCAAGAAGTCTTGCAAGTACCTAAGCCGCCTTGCTTCCTCTTCACTTGCAGTCCGCCTTCTTGCTCTCACCTCAGCGATTAAATCTGGGTCGAACAGGCTGGCATAGCGGTCGTAGATGATTGAGAGGTTCATCTCGTCCTTGAGCCCCGCCCAGTTCAAGTAGTACTCTCTATCGATGTCGCCGTTGAAGTTCTCGATATCTCTCCTGATCTCGTCTAGATCCCTCAAGTACCTCGCCTCACGATACGGCCGGAATGCGAACGACACTTTCTCTTAACGGTTAGGCTGATTGCGATCTGTCTATTCTTGTGAGAAGAAAAGGGTTCTTATATGCACGAGCAGCGCAAAACGTCGCCGGAGGGCTTGAAGTTTGAAAAGGGTGTTCTACGTTGTGCTCGACGGCTTGGGCGATCTTCCATCCGAGGAACTTGAGGGCAAGACGCCACTGGAGGCCGCCGAGATCCCTGAAATCGACTCTCTGGCAGAAGCTGGGCAGATGGGCCTAGTCTACACGGTCAGGAAGGGTGTTGCACCTGAGTCGGACGTCGCTGTGATTAGCATTCTGGGATACGATCCGTTCAAGTACTACACAGCGAGAGGGCCGATTGAGGCTGTCGGCTCTGATCTCTTCATGAAGGAAGGCGACGTGGCCCTAAGATGCAACTTCGCCACCCTCGGAAAGGGAGGGAGAATAGTTGACAGGAGGGCGGGCAGAAACCTCACAACCTCAGAAGCTTCGAAACTTTGTGAAGCCGTGAATTCCAAAGTCAAACTGACATCAAGCCCGGCGGAGTTCGACTTCAAGAACACCGTAGGGCACAGGGCTGCTCTCGTAATCAGGTCGATGGCAGGTAGGCTCTCTGGACAGATCTCCAACACAGATCCAGCCTACACAAGGGTCGAAGGGCTTGGGGTCGCGAAGAAGGACGTCAAGATGCTGTTGCAAGAGTCAAGACCTCTTTTGAACCGCGTCGAGGCCGAGAGAGCAGCTCAACTAGTTAACGAGTTCGTGCAGAAGAGCAGCAGTGTGCTCGACGGGCACGAAGTCAACTTCGACAGGAGGCGTCGAGGATTCCTTGCCGCTAACCTGGTTCTAACAAGGGACGCAGGTGACTCGCTGCCGAAGCTGCCCAGCCTCAACTCTCTCTACGGCGGAACATTCGGCTCTCTGGTGGAGATGCCCGTCGAGAGAGGAATCGCCTTGCTCTGCGGTATGAGAGAGGTCAAACTACCTGAGCCAACCGGCAACCTCAAACACGACTACACCGTGCGCGCACAGATCGCGGCGGAGGCGATGGCAAGCGGCATCGACGTTCTGTACATACACATAAAGGGGCCTGACGAGCCTGGACACGATGGAAAGCCAGACAAGAAGAGAGAGATAATAGAGATGATTGACCGCTACTTCTTCTCCACACTTCTTCCCAACGTGGATCTGAGCGAAGATCTCGTAGTGGTGACAGCTGATCACTCCACGCCGTGCTCCCTAAAAGCTCACTCAGACGACCCCGTGCCGCTCTTGATAGCCGGTCCAAACCTGAAGGGCGACGGCCTCAAACACTTCAGCGAAAAAGCCTGCAGAAAAGGAAGCCTAGGAACGATGAACGGCCCTGAATTGATGCCCAAGCTCATGAGACTGGCGAGAGACTGAGCAGTGGTCTACGGAATCACCCCTCGGACCCGATCGAACGATGATCGCCAACGTAATATTTCCGCACGGTTTGCCCGATGTGATACTCGGAGCCCTCACAAACTTGGTCGCGAGCTACGGTCAATCGACCGAAAAGACGCAGCTACCAATCGATGCCGACCACTACTGTCGGCGATTGAGAAGACTAATCGACATAGCCGGACTGCCAGCCTTCAGTTCCGACTATCCTGATCCCGCAGCGGCACTGCTGATAAACAACCTTGGCAGTGGGATCAGCCCTCAGGCGGCCCCTCATTGTCCTCACCCTTTCATGGCAGACCGGACAGTGTTCGTGTTCAAACCAATAGCGCTCCGCATCTGTCCGCGTTCGCGTCGACGTCATTGGTAGTCATACTTCGTCATACCCTTATGAAGCTTATGCGTAATAATCATCACATTTGTGCCGTATGAGTATGATTCACGTCCACGGGTAGGCTCGATCGACAGAGAGGCAAGAGAAAAAACCGAATGGGTGTTGGTTATCTTGTACTGATGGATTCAGGCGAGTCGCATTTCATAGGCGCGATCGATCGACCGGCGAACAGCGTACGCTGGCCGATCCTTCTACTTCTTCGCGAGGCTCTATCACCATAACCTAATCGATCATCACCACACGCACTTCTCGTCAAGCCGTTTTCATAAACGGAAGGATCTGTTCTTTTGGAAAAGGCCAGATGCTCAATCGGGCTTGAGGGGCACTCTAATATCTCGCGGGCGATGCGGTGTCGCGTGAATGACGACCAATGCCGGCAGACATTTTCGATATTCCATGTACCGGGCCCTTCCAGCGTGTTGACACAGTTCGGTCATCATCCCGGGGAGGGAACTCCGTGAAGACTAGAACCTCGGACAGACATCCATTTGGTTTGCTCGGTAGAATAAGGCTTGACACTAACGTGTCTCTGAGTCTCGGACATAAGGTTTTGGCAGCGATCTGCTGGGGGTGCGTTGTCGGTGATCACATTGCCTTTCTGTTCCGTACAGCGTTGGCTACCAATTCGGGTTTCAGTCTGGAGGCCGCCATTGGCGTTGAGGTCTACGCCACAGTCACCGCTCTCATTTGTTGGAAGGCTCTGACCAGAGGTAATCCACGGTAGCTACGTGGCCGTTCTTGCCAATGGGTCGTCGCAAATCCTAGCGACCGTTAAACATCACATTGTTCTAGCGAAGTAGACCTGCTTCGATCGATCGGAAACAGACGTTGCCTCGACTATAATCGATCGATTTCGATAGCGGCCGGCGCCGACGGTTCCTTGGCCAAGACACAGACCGATTTCTATCTGTCGGCCGTCGATCAAATCTGAGCGGGAAGGGCTCAAATCATATATACACCTGGGCATCGACGGTTGAGAGCATGTCGGTAAATCCGAGGCCGGGTGGCGTGACTCTGCTCGCGCTTGTCGTATGCATATTCGGTATCCTACTCTTGGTTGGCAGTGCCGAATTGTTAGTGGCCGCCAGTTTCGTCGAGGAGTACATCGACCTCCTGCGGGAAGGAATTGGCGCAATCCCGAACTTGCCTTCAGGGATTGACCTTGTTGAGATAGTCACGGCTGTCTTCACGGCGATTGCGGTTGTGCTTATCGCACTTGGAATTGTGAACTTCCCATTGGCCTGGGGCATCTTCACAGGGAGGGGATGGGCCTGGTCGTTCTCAGTCATTATCTCAGTTGTTTGGATGATCATAGGGGTCGTTACACTCATAGCGGTCGTCGGAGTGTTCATCTTGATTATAGCCGCATTGATACTCTACTATCTGTATCGCCCTCACATCAAGGAGTTCTTCGGCAAGGGCGCTCCCCGCGCCTTCGGCCCGGAAGTGGGTCCGATATAGCCCTCTGCTGAAGCAGTGACTGTACTCGCCGCAGAGTTCGCGTCGAAGCGCAGCGAGGGCGGACAACACTCACCTATCGATCTCTCTTGAACCCAGCAGTTAGGTCCCTGGCGCGCGTTGCACCAGTTGCTTTACAAGCGTGTCGTTCGGGCCATACACGTAGCGGCCACGACGGGCCGACTTGATCTTTGTCTCGAAATACTGCGCAATGTTGGAGGGGTCGTCGGAGACTCGTCCGATCGGTGGTTGGTTCTTCTTGTTCCAGTTGATTAGGATTTCTATGATCTGATCGTCTGGGAGTCGCCTGACGTTTACGTAGTAGCTAGCGAGCCGGATGGCTGCCTCGTCCCGCATCCCTTTCCCGACGCCTTTAAGCAGCATGGGGACCCAAGGCGGTTCCCATCTACCCCGGGTCTGTGCCATGCCTCTGAGCTTTGCTTCTACCCGGGCTGCGGCCTCTCCGATCTCCTCTATGAGGGGTTGAACCGACTCGGGGACCTGAATGCGCCCGACCTGATCGATGCGGCTTCGAATCCAGCGGGCGGCATCCACCGAGATTAGGGTGGCCATTTCCTTGCGTGTGAGAGAGACATATCCTTCGTTCACTGCACGGTTCACGAGGCGCCACCGGGAGTCGCGAAGCGGCTGGGTGTGCGACACATAGTCGTTGAAGGGCACTGCGACCTCGTACGGAGACTCGGCACTCCTGGTGCGCCATCCAAAGTGTTCAACCATCTGGTCCAAGAGGCCAGCGGGTTCTTGTTGCAGGGAGCGCTCTATTCGGTGTGCTTCGGCTCTAGGCCATGTTT
>JBGVSY010000050.1:0-9935 GCA_041862235.1 Nitrososphaeria archaeon
CCCTTCTCCTCAGTTATCTTCTTGCTCCTTCCCCTCGTTGGAAAACAGTAGGCTATGTAATCATCCTCGGTGCCCAGTGCCCCATAGGTCGGGCACCCCTTGCATATGCATCCCGCTTCCACGTGCTTCAGCCGTTCGGCCATCTGCTCAGGAGTCATCTCCATTTTTTCTCGCGGTTGCGTGTCCGATTGTGTTTATAAGTTCTTCGATCGATCGAAAAAAAGCAGATAACCTTGTTCGCTAGTTTTCGCGGAGCTATGGTAGAATTCCTTGGATTGCTCCTCAAAAGTTTATCTGTTATGTGCGATCAATCAATGTCGTCGTTGAGCGCTCTACGACGCGCCCCTCATCCAACCTTATTGCTGTCTGAAACTCTGAGTCTAGGCCTCCGACGTGACTGATGAGGAATATCTGTCTGAAGTTCTTGGAGAGGTCGGAGCGGAGGAGATCGATGATGCCGCTTCGCCGTATCTCGTCCGAACTGCCAAGGGGCTCGTCGAGGAAGAGGAACTCTGGGTGGCGTCCTTTGACTTCTGGAAGCAGAGCCAATGCAAAGGCAAGCCTCATCGACAGCAGTAGCTGGTCTTCCGTGCCTCCCGAGAAGACTTCCTTGGACTTGAATTCTCCTGCCTCGGGGTCGTACGCCTGGAGGTTGTATTGCTCGTCGAGTTGGACGGCCTTGTAGCGTCCCGATGTAATGGTGGGAAGTATGATGCCCATATAGTTCTCGACGCTAGGTCTCACTCTGTCTCGGAGTGCCTCAGTAGTCTTTTCTAGGCCGTTGATGGCCAGCTTCGTGACGTTCAGGCGGTGCCTCAGGTCCTCTACTTTCTGTCTTTGCTCTTCGGTCTTTCCTTCGATATCCTTGTGTTGCTCTATGTACGTGCTTATCTCCTCAATGCGGCTTCGGGTCCCCTCTAGGAGCGTCGCCTTTCTGGAGATGACCGCATTCAATTCGTCCCTTTTTTCGCCGGTAGTCCGCAGCAGATCTCTTGAGAATGCGGCGCCTTCCGGCAGTTCTGGAAATATGATCGCAGCCCCCTTCTCCTGAAGCGACTTCACCGCTGCCTCTTCGCTGACGGCTCGTCTCTCTAGCTCAGGTCTGGCTCCCAGATCCTCCGAAAGGGCCGACACCCGCTCCTGCAAGGATCGTCTCTTTTGTTTCTCTTCTTGTAATCGGGTGACCAGCGCTCGTGATATTTCTGCGGGGGTTTGTGATTTCATGTTCTCATAGAGTTGTGAGTATCGCTGGATTGATGCACATATGTGGAGGAGTTTGGCCTCTGTTTCCGACATCTGTTTCTGAAGTGTTTCTACCTCTTGCTCTGTCCGTGAGAGGTCCGTTTTGAAACTGGTCAGCGCCATCTGGCCGGACAGCGATGCTTGGTATATCTGCTGCAGTTTCGTGAGGCGTGTCATCTTGGAAGTCTCTCTGCCCGCAAGGGCAAAGAGGAAGGCGCCGAGTGCTCCGAGAAGGGTTGACAGCGCGAGGTTCGCCAACGTAACGTAAGTTGCGAGCGCGCCGAGTATCAGTGCTCCGCCAAGTAGAATGTATGTTCGTGTGCGCGGTTTCCGGCTTTGTAGTTGCCGCAGCTCTTGAAGATCGTGTTCAGCTTCCGGCCCTTTAGGTTTCTTCTCTTCGATGTCTCGTATTTTGGCGCATATATCGTCGCGTCTTTCCGTAGTTGCTCTTTGCTTTGCGGTGAGGTTGGTCAGCTTCTGGAGGTTGCCTTCTATGGGGCTGAGCGCTGCCTCAGCTTGGTCAAGGTCCTCATAGGCTTTGAGGCCCTCTTTCGTGTTTTTGAGTTGCTGCTCCTTGGTCTTTAGGTCCTTAAGTTGTGTGTTGATGTTTTTCTGCAGTTCCTGTTTTAGCTTGAGCTGTGTTATCAGGTTGTTCTTCTCGGTAAGGGCTTCCTCGTATTTTAGAAGATTAGCGTAGAGCGATTCTGTGGCACGCTGGTTTTCTCTTAGCGTCTCTAGATCTCCGGTGAGGGCCTTAACCTCTTCCTGTCGTTTCTTGAGTTCTTTACAGCTCTGATTGTATAGATCAAGTTCTTTCTCTAGTTGGTCCAAGTTTTTTTCCTCGACGGTTATGTGGCCTGGTCTGGCGTGAGTACCCTCGAGGTTCTTTCTTTCTTCGTTGAGTTTGTCGAGAACATTGTTGAAGCTCTCTAGGTTTAGGAAGATGTTGACGACTCTCTTACGCTCCTGTTTGCTCTGTTCTATTAGGTGGTTGAGATCTTTTTGGGCGACGACGTTGCTGGCTACGATCTCGTTGTAGGTGATGCCTCCTAGCAATTTCTCGATTTCCTGCGTCACGGGCCTGTACCCGTCCGCGATGGGTCTTGCTTGTCTACCCGGCAGGATTTCTCTTAGGGCAGCTTTGTTTGGACTACTCCTGAAGACTTCTCTTCTAACTGCGAACGTTCTTTTGTCGATGGAGAACCTAAGGGTGACTGTTGCTTTGTCTGTGCCGTAGGCTAGAATGTCCTCGTTTCGGGGAACCATTCGCGGCCGGACTACCCGCCCGAAGAGCGCGTAGAGTATCGCGTCTAGTATGGTTGATTTCCCGCTTTCGTTCAGCCCTGAGATGAGCGTTATTCCCTCTGGGAAGGAGATGGGTTCGTCGAGTTTGAGCTTCTTGAAGTTCCTGGCGTAGAGAGAGACTAGCCTCACCAGGCTCCCTCCTCTTCTAGCATCTGCTCGCTAACCGCTAAGGCTTCCCTTAGATCTCTCCTGATGTCCTCGTCTTCTGCTTCTTGGATCATTCTTGAGTAAAACTCTCGGAGCTGTTCTCGAGGCGTCGTTCTTGGCAAAGCCTGGATTGGACCGGATGTGAGGATTTGCATTTTTCTCTCGTCGAACTGTATCCAGAAGAACTGGTCTGAGAATTCAGAGAGGAGTTGAGGGCGTCGGTAGGTAGCGAGGCGTTGCGGTTCTATATTGCCTAGAATCCTGACTCGGAAGATCAGTTCTGGATCAGCGAATCTCCGAACTTCAGCTCTCAGAACCTCGGATACGCTGCCTTTCTTTGGAATGTTGAAGTCATGGGTTTTCATGTCTCTAGCTGGAGTTTCTATGAATTCGTCTGAGACCAAGCCATTCTTGTCGAGCTCGATCCATGCGAACCCTTTTTTCTCCCCTTCCTCTAGGAACGACTTTCTCTCTGTGCTCCCAGGGTAGATGACCGGCACCCCATTTATGATGCCCTTCTGGTGGCGATGAAGGTGGCCCGCAGCGATCAGATGGAATCCCCCCGGTATGGACGACGCTCTAACGCGGGGCTCGTTTCCGAAGTAGCTGGGGAATCCCTCAACAGGGTAGTGAATCATCAGTATGTTAATGTCTCCTTCGGGCTGGATGTTCAGATCCTTTAGTGGGTCGGCGTCGAATGGAAGGCTGGAGTCGTAGCTCAGCCCGGTTATGAATACACGGAGGCCCGATAAGTCAAGAGAATCGGCTTCAGGGGTTCTTGTGTTCTGTAAAAATGTGGCGTACCCTGCGTTGCCGTACACTGCCAGAGGCGAGTTTCCGTGCTCCATCGCTCTCGGGGTGTCATGGTGACCGCCGATTAGGAAGACGCGGATGCCCTTCTCAGATAGCTCGCGAAAGCGCCGCATTATGAGGGCTCTCGGAGGGTTGCGGGGGAGGATCACATCGTGGAGGTCTCCCGAGACCAAGAAGAGATCTGGGCGGTTCTCTAGGGCGTAGCTGATTGTGGTTTCAAAGGACCTCAGATAGTCGGCTTTCCGCTGCATACGTTTGGGGCCAAACTGAGTCACAGGGGGATCCAGGTGGTTGTCTGCCGTAAGTAGAATCTGAACGCTCAAACGCTACACCTCCGAGCACTCACCTGTTGATTGCCCGGCTTCGTCTTCCGGGGAGTTCCACACATCGATCGATTGCATCGTCTGCGCTCTGATGGACGGTAATCGACCCCTTCTCCATCGAGCTCAACCCCACAAAGCCTGCAACGTTCCTACTTCCTGCATGCGTCTCGAAGATAAAAGTGCGTGCCTGGACATCGATCAGCGTATTTGAGGCAGCTATCAAGTTTGATCATGGTGAGCCGGTCGGTCGATCGCCCCGCCCAGGACCCCAGGTTGTTCACATGTTACGAACTGGATATTTGCCAAATCGCCTAACCGAGTCCAGCATGGCGAAATAGTTCTGGGGCTTCACTCCCGGGTGTATGCTGTTGCTCGAACTCAGAATGTGACCTCCTCCGGGAGACAGTATCTCTATCGCCTGTTTCGTCTCGTGGGCGGCCTGCTCGGGGGTCCCCATGACCAGCGTGTGCTGTGAGTCCACGGTGCCGTTGAAACAGAGCCTGTCTCCATAGAGATCTTTGAGTCTTCTCAGGTCCATGCCCGCTGTTACCTGTATCTCCATCAAGCCGTCTACATTCGAGTTTACTAGGTAGTCATCCGCGATCGGCCACAGGTTTCCGTCAGACGAGTTGAAGACGAAAGCCCCTCTCTTGTGAAACTCGTCCGTGATCTTCCTTGTCACTGGTAGTAGAAAGTCTCTATGGTGCCGTGGATGAAGCATCGGGCCATGGTTATCCGCGATGTCGCCTCCCGCGAAGATCAATTCTGTTCCAAAGTCGATGGCCATCTTTCCGTAAGTTAGGACGAGGTCCAAGTTACGTTTCAGATAGCGCCTCATCAAATCAGGCCGGAGGTGGAAACACGATAGGTAAAGTGGATACCAGCCTCCGTATGGAGGAACGGCGGGCCCATTTACCTCGGTGTAGACCATGACGTCTAGCCGTTTCCAATGCCTTCCAAGGTTCACCTCATATTCATGGAAGCCAGGAGCTAGCTGTTCTTCCCATTCTGCCAGGCGGAGCTCCTCTAGCTTCTTGATGTGTTCCTCGAATGAAATGATGCTCCCTCGAACTAGGGGAGAGTCCGCTTCGTACGGTATCCCCCCGTCCCGCATCCTGAAGACCTTTCCATCTCCGTTCACCCAACTGTTCTCGTCTATCATCCTCGGCCTCGAGAAGGCCTCGCCGTCTCCTGTTGGAGGGATCGCCATTACTCCGGCGTCGAAATTCAGCTTCTTGACAAGCTCATAATGATCCGTCGCTAGACCTCTAGCTAGCTCAGCGACCTTTCCCGAAGCCAAGAGCCGTACCTTGCGTCGGGCATCAGTTGCTATACAGGCCCTTCCGAGCACAACATCTGCCGTTGGCGGATGAACACCGTAGGGCTCAAACACCGGCACCCTGTCTGGCTCTTCATGCTGTATGGCGCGAAGCATTCTCTCCCTGCTTGAGAGCATAGATGACACCCCTTAGCCGCGAATCTTCCCAAAGATATGCGCGGTGTGTTTTTTGGAAATAAAAGGATTGGGAGAAAAACGCCTTGAAGTCCTTGAGATCGTTTGGATAAGGAAGAAGGAGCCACTGAACCTGAAGGACTTCGCGGAGTCTTCGTCATACCTCGATCTAGGTGTCAGTTGATCGAGAACCGGAAGGGGACGCATCGACGGATGGAGCTCTCCTTAAATACTCTCGTTCATGGCGGCTTTTTGACTTGTCATGTCAATCGAAGACTTTGCCAGGGCTCTGTCCAAGGGAAGGGAGCTCAACATAACGGTGAGAGGGAGGAAATCAGGTAGGGAGTATTCCATGCCAGTCAGCTTTGTCTTGAAGGGTAACACGATCCATCTGTTGCCTGTGAAGGGCTCGTCCAGTAGCTGGTATCGGAACATACTGAAAAACCGGGCCATGAAGATCGCCATCGGAGGTCGTTCCCTAGAGGTGAAAGCAACCTCCTTGAACGAACCTGACAAAGTGAAAGAAACGCTGGAGCTGTTCAAGGAGAATTTCGGGGCAGACCACCTCGACAAATGGTACTCCGGCAGAGATGTCTGCGTGCGGATACATCTCCCCTGACCATCGCCATCGATCTTATGATCACGTCTCGTGACCGTCCCTCTGAACGGTCTGGCGCTGCACCCTAGACAGTATCGAGCATAGCTTCACCGTCTCATTCCCTGTGAACGTGTCTCTACGTAGTCATAGTGGATTGGTCAGTCAAAGCTCTAGAAAACCCGAGAACAATTCTTATTAGAGCCCTTCACTCGAAGCGGTTGAATATGCATGGCCTCCGGCGCCAGGATCGCTGTCCTTCTCCTATCCATGCTCTCATTGTTGCCACCGACATTCACTGCACTGGCTCAAACACCGCCCGAGGCCATGAACTACATAGTCTCGATCGACGCCACTGGCTCGGCAGTGTGGACCATAGAGCATAGATTTCTACTGCAGACCGATGAAGACGAACGCTACTTCGAGGAATACATGGCGACCTTCGATTCGCAGAGGCAGGTTTTCTTGGAGCAGTTCATGAACGAAACCGTTGATCTCGTCGATAGAGCCTCGATTCTAACGGGCAGAAGTATGTCGGCCGACAACTTCACTGTCATCGTCGACAGTTTGAGCACGGCGACCGGGAAATTCGGCCTAATTATGTACGGCTTCAGATGGGTTGGGTTTGCGAGGCAAGAAGGATCGTCCATTATTATGGGCGACGTGTTCGAGGGAGGGTTATATCTCTATAAGGATGACACCCTCTCCGTAAGGGCTCCGGGCCAGTTTGGTGTACTTTACGCCTCACCTCCCCCTGACGTTTCCAGGGAGGGGGAAATGATCTGGTATGGATTGAGGAACTTCGGTTCAGGGGAGCCGAGGGTGGAGTTTTCTCTCGAGGCGACGACAATCAGCTCGCAAACTTCTCTCTCGTCATCAGTGTCAGAATCTTCTCTTGGTACGACCTCTAGCTCAGCCACTTCCCTTCCCTCCTCAACAACTTCTGCCTACCCAGGGACAGTAGATCTCGGATCGATTCCATGGCCGCTATGGTTCGTGTTGGCGATGGCCGTGATCCTGCCCACATCCACAATACTGCTTCGTCGCAGAAAGCGACCCGCCTCATTGGAAAATGATGAAGAGAAAGTGATTCGTGTACTTAGAGAGGCAGGTGGTGTTCTCTTTCAATCCGAGATAAAGCGAAGAACCGGCTTTTCTAAGGCGAAGACGAGTGTGGTTCTGAAAGCGCTGGAGCAGAAGGGGTCAGTGACCAAGACCAGGCGGGGAAGGGAGTATGTCGTCAGACTGAGAGATGGGTACTAGATGAGAGCCCTGCCCCCCGCAGTGTCTCTGGCGTAAGGTTCCCCTCCTGACTCTCCACTCTCCTCGGTGCCGTTCTAGCTTCCGCCTTTTCCTTTTCCAACACCCTTGCCTGACGATGCGGTTGTTCCAGTCGTCGTCACCGTAGTTGCCTCAGTCGCTCCGCCAGTCGTTGATGTTGTAGTTGTCTCAGTTGTTGTATCAGTTGTCATCCATGGAGGGCCACGACGACTCTTCATCTCTTCTTTCATCTGCTGCTGTGCCAACTTCATCTCTTCTCGCATTTGTTCGTGCAAGTCCTTCAGCATCTGTGCTCTTTGCCTGTGTTCTTCGGCGACTCTCTTGGCCACCTCGGAGAGTTGCCACCCAAGTTTGTCCGCCACTCTCTCGCATCCCTTGACACTAGCCTTGAGCTGACGCATTTCTGCCAGGTACTCGTCTTTGTCGATAGTGCCGTCGTTAAGCATCGCACGTAGGCGCGTCCTCTCCCTCTTCGTCTCATCTAGTACAAGCCTGATCTGGTTGTGGTATTCCTCTATTATTCTCAGCCTCTCTTCATGGTTTTGAGCATTGTTGAGCTTGAATTCCTCTATCATCGCCTTTATCTCTGCCTTGTGAGCTTCCGCTATTTCATGAAACCTCGCCGTAAGCTCTACTCCAATCGGCAGTTCGGTATCCTCAGTGTCGGTCGTTTCAAACTCCGTCTCGCTTTCTTGTGTTTCGGTGACCTGTTCTCCCTCGCCCTCTTGGGCTACCACGGTTGCCAACAGAGGTACAGAAATCAACATCACGAGAAGCATAGCCAGCACCGAGTGTCTCCCAGGGATCATTTTCATCCGGATCTGCATGTAGGAGGATGAATATGGGCGTTTTTTTCACGAAAAGCCAGCAGAATGTTTCTTCGGGTTAGGGAAGGTTCGCGATTGTTCAGAACAACCAAATATCCATTTATTGACGGATATTCTCGGGTGACGCCGATCGGCCCATAGGCATCAGTGAAGTCCGATTGTACGCTGTGCGTTGCTGAGAGTGTTTGGTGACTAACAGGTGGATCGACGTCGATTGATACATGGCCGGGCAGAATAAGCGCCCAACTGTCAAAACGTTCCTGCATAGGTCCGACAGCCGTTTGCTCGGACCGATCGGTCTTCTATTTACTTACTCGTTTCCCTTTGGCTCTCTTCCGTCTCTTTTTCTTCTTCGCTCGAAGCGCCGTGAGAACAAAGTCAAGGCCAAGCTCATGGAGCTTCGCAGCCGTGGGCATTCCGTTCTGATTCCAGCCGCACAGTCTATAGTAGTCCGGAAGCATCTCAGTCAACCTTGCCACATCCCCTTGGCAAGGCCCCGTTGGCATAGGCTCTTCGAGAAGCCGTCTAGTAAGCGTGTCAGCACTCGAGGAAAGGCCTTCTCTTAGGTTGAACGCTCTCGTTAGGTTGTTGATCCTCTCGCCAACCTTCTTGAGATCCTCGACCGACTCGTAGTTTAACCCGGTGGCTGCAACGATCAGCCTCCTGACGTCCTTATCGCTCAGCGCAAAGCCGGAGAACTTGCACAACCCGGATGAATCCCATACCGCGTTACCCCCCTCAACCATGTCCTTAACCCACTCGGCCTTGTCCTCAGTCAACCTCGGGTCCCGGCCGTTCCATCCCAGGAGTTCTTCTCCAGCGGTCCACGCGTGGAGGTGACAGGCCCCCCGGTCAGAGATGGCGTAGCAGAGCCCCATCCCCTGGGCTGACCTAGGATCATAGGCCGGCACTTCAAGGCCTTTCACGTGAATTGCGAACGTCTCCGATCCCCTGCCGATGGTCTGAGCTGCGCGTTTCACTCCGTCTGCGGCCAACCTTCCTATCTCGCTGATTCCACTTCCTGCCATCTCGACAACCTTTATCATTACAGAGGCGTTTCCGAAGCGTAGTTCAAGGCCGTCAGTGTCATCTTGAGTGATCAAGCCCCTCTCGTAGCACTCCATGAGGAAACCGATCGTGTTGCCTAGGGAAATCGTGTCAAGGCCGTAGTAGTCACAGAGATAGTCGGCTCTTGCAATCGCTTCTCTGTCGTCGATGCCACACTGGGGCCCGAAAGCCCAGATCGTTTCATACTCTGGCCCCTCGTCAACGGTTCCAACCCATATGCCGTCGTTGACTATGGCCACGTGAGCGCACAGTATAGGGCAGTTATAGCAAGGCTTCGTACCAGGTGAATTACGTGGCACCCATAGGCTGTCAGCGAATGCCGGACCATTGATGGCTGACGATTTCTCGAAGCTTCCAGCCTGAAAGTTCCTAGTGGGCCATCCTCCAGCTTCGTTGACCAGATCTATGATGTTTGCGGTTCCATATATTGGGAGGGATCCGCGCAGCCTCGGGCTTGTCTTCTTCTCATCGCCTATCTTCTTGTAGCAGCGTCTCACCGCCTTGTTGAACGCATCGAGGTTCTGAACAAGGTCCTGCGGTCTGAAACGAGTTCCCTTGACTGCAATTGCCTTGAGTTTCTTTGACCCCATCACGGCGCCAGCCCCCCCTCTCCCCGCTGCTCTACCCTCTGACACGATACAGGAGATCAGTTGTTTCCTCTCTCCAGCGGGTCCTATCTCTGCTGTCTTGGGTTCTCTTCTGCCTCTGTGCTTGTGTTTCAGCAGCCTCTCTGTTGAAAATGAGTCCGCCCCCCAGAGCCAATCGGCGTCGAGAACACGGATTTCATTGTCCTCTATGTAGACATATACAGGATTGCGAGCCTTTCCCTCGATGATCAGCCCCTCGTAGCCTGCGAACCTCAACTCTGGTCCCCAGAAGCC
>JBGVSY010000051.1:0-6109 GCA_041862235.1 Nitrososphaeria archaeon
GGGTCTTGCGAGCCCCGTGATCTATGCGGAGAACTGGTACCCCTTCGTGAACTGGAGGCCCGGGGACCTGCTGGGGCCGGGAATGCTGGGGGAGCCGTGTGGGGCGGTGAAGGCGGAGCTTGGATGGAGGCGCTACCTCACGCTGCACCCAGTGCCGGGGGAGAGGATTGAGCTGAAGGTGAACAACACGGAGATAGACAACACTAGGATCGTCAGAATCCCCCTCGGTTTCGTTCTGGATGTCGGTCACAACCAGAGTCCTCAGCTTCCTCACCACCCGGGTGAGAACTGGATACTCGTCAAGAGCCTGGTCGCCGAGTTGAGAACATCAAGACCGATCGGTCTCAATGGCACATCTAGTTGGACAGCTGTCCGTGACCCTGGGGTCAGGCTCTACTACGATTACGAAGCCCTGAGCGGAATCTGGTATGGCTACAGAGCCCCCTTCACAGAGTTCTACACTCTGAACGCGTCCTACGGAGGCTTGACGCCGCCATACTTCTCTCTTCAGAACAGCTCGTCTGTACCGGGCTATGAGCAGTACAGGATTGCCAACTACACCTCTCCTGAACTCCAGTTGGAGCTGCTGAGTGAGAACTGGTCACAGGAAGTGATTCAGTCGTCAACCTTGACACTCACAGTCAGCGATTCCTCTCCTCCGCTAGACTACACACTATCAGCGAGCTTCTACAACGTTGACGACGAGGCGCTAGTAGTTCAAGTGATAACGCACATCATGGATGGACACAAGGTGAGCTATGGCTTCGGGGCTCCCGTGGAGTTCAAGCACATCTCCCTCAAGAACGATACCCAGATAGATTACTACGTCATCTTTGGAGAGGACTTCACGGGCGATCAGGACGGGTTCGCCAGAAACCTGTTGACATCGGCCTTCGGAGCGATGGAGTCCCACCTCTCCTATGCCTATGGAGTTCTCAACTCCTCGCAGAGGATGGTCGAGTTCACGATCCACAACAACGTCAACTCGGAACAAGTCTCCATTCCAAACTATCTCAACCTCGCTGACCTCGAGGTCTCGGCCAGCGACATCCAGATCTCGGACAGCCGCCCTGGCGAGGGCGACAGTATAGCGTTCCAGGCGACCGTACACAACAGAGGCGGAGCCGACGCCGAGCAAGTCAGCGTGTATTTGACCGCAGACCGGGGAGAGGTCGGAAACGGGAGCTCCCCAGCGGCGGAGTGGTTGCTGCCCGAGATTGAGGCGAAGTCTTCCGCTATCGTGGAGGGGACATGGTACACAACCGGACACCTAGGTGACAACTACCTGGTCCTTCACGTCGACCCTGGCGGCAGTCTCGTAGAGATTGATGAGTCGAACAACGAGGCGTCGATCCAAGTCTACGTACTTGTGCCATCTCACTTGACAATCTCCTTGGACCCACCCTTCCTCACAACAGGGCAATTCGCAACCGTCTCGGGGCGCTTGTCTCCGGCCAGGAATGGCACGCAGGTTAGGGTCTGGTATGAGAGGCCTGATGGGTCCCGATTCTTCGAGGTCGTCTACACAGCCGAGGATGGTTCCTTCGTGGACACAGTGCGACCCGACATAGCGGGGAGGTGGACCGTGAACGCCAGCTGCCCCGGAGATCAGAAACACTCACACGCTGATAGCGAAGCCATTGAGTTCCTGGTTGGTGAGAGCACGACCATGTCCACAACTACCACGAGGAGCGTGACGCTGACTGAGAAAACCACCACAGCCACCGCCACCACAGAGCAGGCTCAGGAAAACGGTTCGCAGGCAATCTCCGGGGAGGGCCTCATCATCGTTGTGATCATAATCGTCGGCGCCCTGGCAGCTGCTGTCGTAGGCTTCTCTAGGGCCCTTCGCGGTTCCACTTGAATCCACCTCAACCTTAAGTATTCGAGCCTGGAGCCGGTCAGCTGAGGGCGATGCGCTCCGAGCCTGATGAGACGGCGGCTTATTTCAAGGCAAGAGTCGAAAAGCATGGAGACAGAACCCACGCACTCCGAGAGGGGAGAGGCTTTTCGAGAAGCGAGATCTCGGACGCAGGCATCTCCCTTGTTGAGGCCAGATTTCACGGGATCCGTGTGGACTCTAGGAGGCGATCGAAGCGTGATGAGAATATCGCCGACCTCAAGAAGTGGGTTGCGAGGGTCCGCAAGGTGGTGAAAGCTCCCAAGCGTCCGAAGAAACGCCCGCGGGTCAAGGAGAAACCTGAGGAGGGGGCTGTGATCGAGAAGCACCCAACGAAGAAGCCTCGCAAGCGCAAAGTCAAGACAGTAAAGAAGACGAAGTAGTTGGCTGGCCGGTATATCCATTGGTTTCGATCGAGCTCGACGCAGGGCTTCGCTCGCTCAGTCGTGAAAGCTTGAAGGGCACCCCCACAAAGGAAAATCATTCGAGGCCTGGTGTCCCGCTCGACCGATCGAGAAGATATAAGGCTATGAGGCCTGGCTGGCGACGTGCAGGACACCATGAAGCGCAGTATGAGGGCGATGGTCCTCCAGCAACCTGAAGAGCTGCGGCTGAGACATGTGGACATCCCCCGAATAGGGCCTCAAGAGATACTCGTCAAGGTCGACGTTGCACTCACCTGTGGAACAGATCTCAAGACGTACAAGAGAGGCCACCCCCTGATCGGGCTGCCCGTGATCCTAGGACATGAATTCGCCGGCACCGTGACCGAGGCAGGTAGACAGGTAGAGAACGTCTCCGAGGGAATGCGTGTAGCCGCCGCAAACACGGCGCCCTGCAACAACTGCTTCTTCTGCAGGAAGGGAAGACACAACCTCTGCGTCCACGTAATGGAAAGAGCAAACTGGGGCGCCTTCGCCGAGTACATCAAGATACCTTCTCACATCGTGAAGGTAAACACCTACGAGATCCCCCCGAAGGTCAGCTCTCAGGCAGCCGCGTTTCTCGAGCCCCTAGCCTGCGTCATCTTGGGCAACGAGGCCGCGGACATCCAACTTGCGGACACCGTGGCCTTGGTCGGAACCGGGCCGATAGGCTTGCTTCACCTGCAGCTCGCAAGGCAGAGAGGAGCAACAGAGATCATAGCGACCGATCTCTCAGAAGGTAGGCTTCAGATAGCCAAGAAGCTGGGAGCAACGCACACGATCAACGCCGGCAAGGAAGACCAAGTCGCCCTGACGAAGCAACTGACAGAGGGCTGGGGCGCCGACGTCGTCATCGAATGCGTGGGTCTTCCCTCCACCTGGGAAACCGCGGTAAGAATGACTAGGAGGGGTGGAACGACCGTGCTATTCGGCGGGCCTCCGCCTGGGTCCACGATCACAATCGACGCGAGCAGGCTTCACTACGACGAGCTTACAGTCAAGGGAGTCTTCCACCACACTCCTCGAACGGTGGAGACCGCGTTCAGAATGATCACTTCAGACAACGTTCAGACGGAGCCGCTCGTCACGCATATGAAGCCTCTCGAGGATCTTGAGGAGGCGTTGAACCTGGTGGCCTCGGGAAGCGCCGTGAAGGTGGCCATAACGCCGGGCAAGCGGGGAGAGGGGGCATGAAGGCGGCTGTTTACTATGGGGAGAATGATTTCAGGGTTGAGGATGTACCGAAGCCCGAGATCGGACACGGGGAGCTCTTGGTCAAGGTGCGAGCCTGCGGCGTCTGCGGCACAGACCTGACGCACTGGTACCAGAAGGCCAAGGCGCCGCTCGTTCTAGGCCACGAGCTCGCGGGAGATGTTGAGGAGGTTGGCGAGGGGGTGGACAGACTCAGACCCGCAGACAGGGTCTTTGTGCACCACCACGTCGCATGTTTCGCCTGCCACTACTGTGTCCACGGAGATTACACCCTCTGCGATGGCTTCAGGAAGACCCATGTCCATCCCGGGGGATTTGCGGAGTACGTTTGCGTCCCAAGGCCTAACGCGGAGGGCGACACACTCAAGATGCCGGGCTCCATGACGTATGAAGCTGCTACACTAATAGAGCCTACTGCTTGCTGCATCAGGGGCCTGGGGAAGGCCAACCTGAGGCCAGGGGACAGCCTCCTCATCGTAGGCGCTGGACCAATAGGCCTCACGTACGTCCAACTAGGCAAACGTTTTGCTGGAACCAGCCAAGTCATCGTGAGTGAGATCGTCCGCGAGAGGGCTCAGATAGCGCTCAGTTTCGGCGCGGATGTAGCCGTGGATCCATCTACCGAAAGGCTGTCCGAGGCGGTGGCAAGTGCGACCGAAGGTAGAGGAGCCGACGCTGCCGTCGTAACCGTGGGCAGCGCACGTGCCATCGAGTCGGCTGTGGAGAGCGTACGGAGAGGAGGATCGGTTGTCGTCTTCGCTCCGCCCAGTCCGGATGAAATGATAACCCTCAACCCAAGCAAGCTCTTCTTCTCCGAAGTGAAGCTCGTATCGAGCTACTCATGCTCCCACTTAGAGACGCGGCAGGCTTGCGACCTCATAGCAGCGGGCGTCGTCGAAGCGGAGAGCCTGATAACTCATAGGTTCAAGCTGGCTCAAATCTCGGAAGCTATGAAGGCAGCATCGAGCAAAGAAGCTTTGAAGGTCGTGGTGTTACCTTGATAGAGATCGATGTCACGAGACTTAGAGATTTCGGAAGCAAGATCGTGAATCTGAAGCAATAACGGATTCAGAAACTCTCTAGGTGAGGCGATCTAGGGCAGTCAAACGGTTATATGATCCGATTTGCCGCCAGTCGCGGAAGAAGGTTGCATCCGACTTGAACGGGCGTGAAATCTCGACCTTAGCCCACGAGAAACTGCTGAACCTCTACCGAACCATGTCTCTCATGAGGCGGTTCGAGGAAGAGATCGTGAACCAATATCGCAGGGGCACGGTCCCTGGCTCAGCACACGTATACATAGGTCAAGAAGCCGTGGCCGCCGGGCTCGGCGCTCACCTGATCCCCGGCGATTACTTGGTGAGTACGCACAGGGGGCACGCGCATAGCATAATGATGGGGGTGCCCATCAGAGGGCTGGCCGCAGAGATCTTGGCGAAGAGGACAGGTGTGTGCGGAGGCAAGGGAGGATCGATGCGCCTGACCTGCTTGGAGAAGGGTGTCGTCTACTCTTCGCCGATAGTGGGCTCCAATATCCCCCTGGCTGTAGGGGCAGCTCTCTCTATCAAGATGAGGGGCGCGAAGAATGTCGCCGTTGCACCATTCGGCGAGGGAGCGACGAACATCGGTGACTTCCACGAGGGTCTCAACCTCGCTTCCCTCTGGGAACTCCCGGTGGTCTTCATCTGCGAGAACAACAAGTACGCGCTCTCGGTGAGCCAAGAGAGATCAACAAAGGTGGAGGATCTCTCAAGTCGAGCGTCCTCCTACAAGGTACCAGGGATAACGGTCGACGGGAACGACGTGATGGCCGTCTACTTCGCCGCCAAAGAGGCTGTGGACAGAGCTCGGGGCGGAGGAGGTCCGTCAATGATCGAGTGTAGGACCTACAGGTGGCTCGGCCACCACGCCGGAGAACCAGGCACCTCCTACAGAACGGTGGAGGAGCTGGACGAGTGGAAGAAGAAGTGCCCAATCTCGAGGATGAGAAAACTCATGACGGAGAGAGCTTTGGCCACGCCTGAAGAGCTGAAACGAATCGAGAGCGATATTGAGGCCGAGGTTCAGGACGCAATCACGTTTGCCTTGGAGAGCCCGTACCCCGGGGAGGAGGAACTACTTAGAGATGTCTACTAGGGGTGCCGCGGATGAGAGAGATATCATTTCGTGAAGCGTTGAACGAAGCCCTGAGGGAGGAGCTCGCGAGAGATCCTTCTGTCATGCTCATGGGTGAAGACATCGGTGTCATGGGTGGAATATACGCCGTGACCAAGGGTTTGATGGAGGAGTTCGGTGAAGACAGGGTGAGGGACACACCGATCTCGGAGGAAGGCTTTGTCGGAGCAGCGATCGGTGCCGCTGCCACGGGCCTGAAGCCGGTTGTCGAGATAATGTACTCGGACTTCTTAGCCAACTGCTACAACCAGGTGGTGAACTTCGCCGCCAAGATGAGGTACATGAGTGGAGGCCAGGTTAGAGTGCCCTTGGTGATAAGGGCGATGGTGGCACATGCGCGGGGCCACGGAGGAGAACACTCACAGGTGCCAACCCAGTGGTTTTTGAACGTACCCGG
>JBGVSY010000052.1:0-3720 GCA_041862235.1 Nitrososphaeria archaeon
GACACATCCTCCTAAGGCTCCTTTCTCCACGACCTTTGTGTCGCCGGTGATGATGTGGACGCCAGCTTCTCTGCAGGTTTCGCTCATGCTCTCCAGAATCCTCTCCAAATCAGCTATCGGAAGTCCCTCCTCAAGGACGAAACCACAGGTGAGAGCAACGGGTTCAGCGCCCATAACCGCTATATCGTTGATTGTGCCCGACACCGCGAGTCTCCCAATGTCTCCGCCTGGAAAGAAGATGGGCTTTACTGCATGTGAGTCTGACTTCAAGACTATGTCGTCGATCACAGCTGAGTCGTCTAGCGCCTCCAGCGGAACCTCAGCTCGGCTTCCGCCCAGATGTCCCAACACGTGCTTCTTGATCAGCTCGTTCATAACCGTCCCACCGGCTCCGTGAGCCATGGTAATCCGTTTCATAAACCACTTCTCCTTAACAAACGGTGAAGGATTTGGCTCTCTTAAACCCTACTGAAACTTAGCGTGGGTGTTCAATTAAATATAAATAATAGATTTACACCGCTTAATTGATCCAAAGGAGCTTGTTGGCGTATCTCAGCGGGTAGAAAGAAAATGCCTATGAAACTGTTGAAAACCCAGACGGAGAATCAGCTCGTTGTTGAGAGGATTCTACATGCAAAACGCTACTCTCTGACCTTAGATAGAACCCTGTGCACGGGCTGCGGAATCTGCAAGGAGATATGCCCACGAGAAGCCATCGAAATCAGAATGGTTCCTAAGGCAGAAGGAGAAAAAGCGAAGCCTCCAACCGTCGATGTGAGTGAGGAGAAGTGTCACTACTGTGGAATCTGCGAATCTATCTGCCCCTTCGGAGCGCTAAAGGTGAGAGTCGACGGAGAACACGTGATCCCAGTGATCAAGACCGAGAGCTTCCCTCAGCTCCTCCGCGAAATTGAAGTTGACACAACTAAGTGTGACGTGGGTTGCGTAGACTGTGAGGAAGCTTGCCCGTTAGATCTAATCAAGGTTACGGTTCGAACCCCGGATGGCGAAGAGGTTAAGGACGTAGAGTCAAAACCAGACAAAGAAAACCTCACGGTTGATGTTGACATAAAAAAGGAACTGTGTCCGTGCTGTCGCCTGTGCGAAGTGAAGTGTCTAGAGGGCGCCATTCGCGTTCGAAAAATATTTCACGGGATAATACGGATAAACCGTGAAAAGTGTCCCGAGGGCTGTCAGGACTGCTTAGACGTTTGCCCGATCCCAGGAGCCCTCTACCTCTCAGAAGAGGATGGGAAGGTGCACGTTAACGAGTTGTTCTGCGTTTACTGCGGCGCCTGCAAGATCGCTTGCCCAGTGGAGGAAGCTTTAGAGCTTCGGAGGACGTACATACGCCACACTCCGGTTCGGTCGGGAGCCTGGAATAAGGCGCTGGAAAAGCTGGCATCCACAAAAGAGATGACTAAGGAGTTGCGGACCAAAGGCTCCGCTAAGGTCCGGGAGAGCGTGGAGAAAAGACTTGCTTGGAGGGGCAGTTAAGTGCCGGAAGAACCGCGGATAGGGGTTTTCATCTGTCACTGTGGTCTCAACATCGCTGGCGTTATTGATATAGGTGAACTAGTTGAGTACGCTCGCAAGCTACCAAACGTGGTTTACGTGAAAGAAAACCGCTACACCTGTGCTGACCCGGGGCAAGACGAGATCAGGAAGGGGATAAAGGAGTACAACCTCAACAGGGTTATCGTTGCCGCTTGCTCGCCCCGCATGCACGAGCCAACCTTCCGCCGATGCATCGAAGAGGCTGGTCTTAATCCTTTCGTCTTCGAGATGGCCAATATCCGAGAGTTTTCTTCATGGTGTCATCCTAGCACTCCGAAGGAAGCCACCGAAAAGGCCAAAGAAATCATAAAAATGGCGGTGGCGAAGGCAAGACTGCTTCAAGGCCTTGATATCCTCGAGGTTCCCGTAACGAATAAGGCCATGATCTTAGGCGGAGGAATCGCCGGAATCAGTGCCGCCTTAGATCTTGCCGCCATGGGTTTCAAGGTGTATCTTGTTGAGAGGGGTGAGAGTATTGGCGGTCACATGGCTCAGTTGGACAAGACCTTCCCAACTTTAGACTGCTCTATCTGCATCGAAGGACCAAAAATGGTGGATGTCAATCGCCACCCTAATATCGAAATAATATCGTATGCTGACCTCCTGAGCGTTGAAGGTTACGTGGGCAACTTTAGGGTGAAGATTCGGAAGAATCCGAGATACATAATAGCTGAGAACTGCACTGGTTGCGGCGAGTGTCGAGATGTCTGTCCCCTAGAGTTTCCGAACGAGTGGGACGAGAACATGGGTGTGAGGAAGGCCATTTCGGTTCCCTTCGATCAGGCTGTTCCCCTTGTTTACACAATCAACATGGACCATTGTATTGAGTGTTACAAGTGTGTTGATGCTTGTGGTGCCCGCCAGGCCATCAACTTTGATCAGAAGCCCGAAGAAGTCGAACTTGAGGTTGGAGCCATCATAGTTGCGACGGGATACGACATTTACAGACCCTACGACAACAGCTTGTACGGCTATGGCCGATACGACAATGTGATCACGGCTCTAGAGTTTGAGAGGCTGATCTTGGCGGCTGGTCCAACAGGCGGAAAGGTTATACGGGCCTCAGACGGCCAGAAGCCCCACACTGTGGTCTTCATTCAATGTGTGGGCTCACGAGACGTGAACAAATATCCCTACTGTACCGGATTTTGCTGCATGTACGCTCTGAAAAACTCGATTCTGCTGAAAGAGAAATACAAGGACGACGTAGAGGTTTACATAATCTACATGGAACTGCGCGCCCACTTCAAAGGCTACGAAGAATTCTATCAGAGAGCCCGCGACTTGGGAATCAACTTCATCCGAGGAAGGGCGGTACACCTCTTAGAAGACCCGAAGACCAAGAACCTGACTATACGGACGGAGGACATGACACTGGGAGAACCCATTGAGATAGGGGCGGAGCTAGTGGTTCTCTCCACTGCCGCAGTTCCCAGCAAAGGCACCGACGAGATGGCGAGAATTTTAAGCCTTACTAGGGGAGCCGACGGCTTCTTCATGGAAAGCCATCCGAAACTGAAGCCCTTGGACACGCCTGTGGACGGAATCTTCTTGGCTGGATGCTGCCAGGGAGCGAAAGACATACCTTACAGCGTTTCTCAGGGAAGCGGAGCCGCGGCACGAGCCGCAACAATTCTCTCCCAGGAGAAGTGGAAGATCGAGCCCATTATAGCGGTGGTGGACTCAGACAAATGCAGAAATACTAAGGTGAAGTGTGGCATCTGCGCACAACGTTGCGCCTACGGAGCCATAAAAGCCCCTGAAGGGGAGCCTGCTCAAGTCAGGACGGCCATGTGTCACGGATGCGGCACTTGCGTCGCAGAGTGCCCGTCAGACGCCATCAGCCAAATGCATTTCACTGATGCGCAAATTATGTCGCAGATTCGATCCGCTTTGGAGGAAAACCCTGAGGACAAGATACTGGCTTTTCTGTGCAACTGGTGTAGCTATGCGGGCGCTGATCTTGCGGGTACCAGTCGCTTCGAGTATCCTCCCACCCATCGAGCGATACGGGTTATGTGCTCAGGACGTGTGGACAAAGATTTCATTCTAGAAGCTTTTAGGCTGGGCGCAGGCGTGGTGCTAGTAGGCGCTTGCCACCTTCCATACGATTGCCACTATATTTCAGGGAACGTGTGGATGAAGAAGAGAACGGACGCCTTG
>JBGVSY010000053.1:0-2142 GCA_041862235.1 Nitrososphaeria archaeon
GCCTCTCTGGTTCCTGATCGCCCTCACGATCTATCGTGAACTGCCTCGATAAATAATTCGGGATATCGTTCAGGCATGCGCGCGAATTGTCACGCACTCCCGATCACTACACATGAGGCACCCACGACGACCGCTTCTGGTCCGTCGCCCTAGCAGTCTATACCCCCGAACAAGCTCCACCACACCTAACAGGACCATAGCAAGAACAATCTAAATTCATAAAAATTTAGCTAGAAAGATCACTCCCACGATTACCGTATGTGGAGAATATGGAGGCAGGTTGATCGGTGACTTTTATGCTATTCTTCATGAGGTATAAGCAAAGTTGGTCGCGCAACCCGGGCGACATTCAGCCTCCGGGCCTGATCTCTGAGCGCAGGAATTTCACATAGGAAGCGGCGAAGCAGACCACCAGGCCGACGGCTATGGCGGCGATGTTCGCCCAGATGGCTGCGAGACCGCTCGCGACGCTCGGCGCGTCCATTCCCGGCAACACCTGCACCACGCCCAGGATGGCCAGAGCCGCTTCGCTATACAGGTTGATGGGTGAAACTTTCAAGATCGTAGACATGACAGCGATTCTCCTCTGCATAAGCTCTAGATACTCTGGTGATTGCAGCGGGGATAGGCCTTGACCCTCTAGATCTCCGGTTCGAAACATGCCGCTAGGCACCGGTACCATGAGGCTTGCGATGAGATACGCGAGGATGTTGATTACAATCATGAAGAAGAGCCACGTTGCGACAGACGCCAGCATGGATGTTGATGTCTTCTTGGTTAGCACGGAGAATAGCAGCCCCAGGCTCAGCCAGAAGGCCAAGTAGAGTATAGTCAGCGACGAGAGGAGAACGACCCTAGAAGCCCCTTCCAAGGTCGGTCCAAAGCCGATCATCGGTATTGCCAAGCCGCACATTATACCGATTGTGCTCACCGTTAAGGTTGCCAGCGCCGCGGCACCAGCTATGAACTTGCCGTTTATGACTGAGTCCCTGAATATCGGCTGGGATAGGAGTATCGAGAGGGTGCCGCTGGTCTTTTCCTTGTTTATGGCGTCGAATCCCAGGACCAATCCAAGCAAGGGGCCGAAGAAGACCATCCACTGTAAAAAGGAGAAGCCGAACCCCGCTCCAGAGAAGATGGCTAGAAATCCCGCTTCGGGGTCGTTTCTTATGTACTCTGCTCCCTGGTACACAGAGAGGGTGGATAGGAGAAGTATCAGAGCAAAAAGTATCAAGTAGCGTTTGCTTCCAAAGATGTCCGCAACCTCCTTCCTGGACACAACAAGAACTTCAGCCATTCTTATCATGCCCCCTGGTAGTACTTCATGAAGATCTCCTCCAGCGTGTGTTCTCGGGGCTTCATTAGTAGGATCAACGCACCATGCTTGAAGATCGTCTGCGACACCTCCATCGTGCTGTCTCGTTCCATGTGCACGTAAAGCCTATCGTTTTCCTGGGTCACCGATGTAACACCTTCGACGGTTTCCAGTTCTTCCAAGAGTTCGGGTGTAGTCTTGTGAAGTTTGAACTCTATGCTCTCGCCCACCTCCCCGCCCAGCCTATTGGTAAGGTTTTCTATCGTATCTGTGACCACTAGTCTCCCTCGACTGATGATCCCGACTCGGCTGCATGTCAACTGAACCTCGTGTAATAAGTGTGATGATAAGAACACCGTCAAGCCTTGTTCCCGGTTCAGCCTCAGAATCATGTCGCGTATCTCCTTCGTCACTGCAGGGTCCAGGCCTATCGTCGGCTCGTCGAAGAACACCAGCTTTGGTCTCTTTATCAGTGCTTGGGCTATGCCGAGGCGCTGTTTCATCCCCCTTGAGAACTTCTCCACCTTCATGTCCTTCCATTCGGTCAAGCCAACGTCTTCAAGCAAATCTGCTATCCTTTCCTCCCTCTCAGTTCGAGACAGGCCATTGAGTTGCCCAACGTAGTCCAGGTTCTGCCTCGGGGTCAAGTCCTCATAGTACCCTGCGAACTCAGGTAGTTGCCCCGCGATCTTCCTCACCTCCTTGGATTCTTGGACGATGTCGTAGCCTCCTACCGTCGCAGTTCCTTGACTGGGGACCGAGAGCCCCATGAGCATGAGAATGGTAGTTGTCTTCCCAGCGCCGTTTGGGCCCATGAAGCCGAAGAA
>JBGVSY010000054.1:0-5457 GCA_041862235.1 Nitrososphaeria archaeon
GACCAAGACTGTTAACGAGTTGAGGAGCGCCGGGATAGACATCACGGCACCTGACATTGAGAGAGCAGGTCTCGCACTCTGGGTGGATCTCACTTCCGCTAAGTTCGACAGGGTTGGAAACGTCAGGAACGTGGGTGAAACCTTCGAAGAGATAGGAAACACGACCAGCTTGAAGAAGGTGGCTGAAGAGGTGCTGGGGAGCGCACGAGACCTGACCGCAGCTGTGAAAGAGGGCTACGAAACTCTAACCCAAGCAATAGCGGAAGTCGAAAGAGAGATCGCAGCAGACTCAACCGATTGGGCCAAAGTTCACGAGGAGATCCTCAAAGTGATAGACAAATCCGTAGACAACTCGGTCGACAGTCTACTTGATATGAAGAGATTAATTGCTGAAGCCCTGTCCTGCCTTGAGGACACTTCCAGTGCTGAGACATATAAGGAACTTGGGAACGACTTGACAGTGGCGGCCGACCACGCCATTGAGGGGCTCAGATCCATGAACGAGACCCTATCAAGCCTACTAGACGTCCAAGACGGCTTGGTGGTGAGGGAGACACTTACCGCCGTGTATCGAGAGTATAAAGAAACTTTCGATGAGCTAAGGGAATCGGCACTCACAATAGCCAATAGTTTGCGGAGTGAGCTAGAAAGCTTGGCTGCAAGATTAGCCGAAAGCGCAAGAGCGACGAGGATAAGGATTGAAGACAAGACCATAACCCTAAGTGATCGGCTTGAAGAGGATGAAAGACCGGTCGACATCGGCGCCAAGATCGGTGAGGACTTGAAGTTAGGCTTTGCCACAGACGATGGTTCACTTGCAGGCTGGTTCAAGTTCGTCAATGCCTCCAAGGTTACATACCCTGACGGTGACGTCGAGAACCATCCCGTTAGAGCAGCCTACATAGAGGCTGGCAACCACTTGCGTCTATACATGATCTACCCCTACTTCGACGATGCTACATTGGAACATGACCCAAGCATAGGCCTCGATGTCGAAGAAACAACAGGCCCAGAAGCACAAGAACCAAAGTATACGGTGACGCCGCCGTCGGGGGACGAGATATTGCCATCATCCGTTGAAGCGGCGGTTCAGCAGGCTCTACCAACCACGACAATCATAGCCATGGCTGCGGCAGTAGCTTTGGTGGCCGTCGCAGCTGTCTTCTACTCAAGAAGACGATGAAGCCCACCAACCACCCTACCTTTTTTTGCGGCAACGGGTATTGCCTATTGGGATCTTGACTGGACAAAGCAACTGACTACACAGTACTGTGACTTCTGAGTGTCCGCGCTTTCTAGATGTCGATTTCTAGAATTCTCACGAGGAACTTGTAGAGGTAGGATGCTGAGTCCTTGTCTACTGTCAATCCACGTGTTGATCCTAGAAAGCAGACGCCGTCGATTCCCCGTTCCTTTGCAAGGCCTAGAAGGATTCCTGATGCCCCGATTATCCTGTCCCCCTCATAGATTGCGGCGCCCTTCTCCACGTAGTCTCGGGCGATCTTCTGGGATGTTGCCGCAACATATACCTCATTCTCGAGCTTAGATTCCATTGCCCCGCCCAAAGTCACAATGAATTCGCACCCACTATCAGCGACAAAGTCCAAGACTTTTCCACATACCTCGTAGTGTGCAAGTATATCCTCCATCGGCGGCTGAACATCCCCAGTTAAGATTATGAAGTCTCTCTCTTGCGTCTCTGAAGCGTAGAATTCGTATCTCGGTGCTCGGCAGATCCCTTTGTCGTCTATTAAGACATAATCAGGGAATGATGGCGAGTACAGTTCACTGAAGAGCTCCGCCTTTGTGGATTCTACGAGGAGGTGAGCTGCAATCTTTCCTACGTTTCCTAGGCCTGGGAGGCCACAGATGAGTACTGTGTTCTCTAGGTCTGGTTGATATACGACGCGTATGTACGGTTCATTCATTGGCTCAATCCCTCTTAGAATCCAGTAGTCTCGGACGTTAAATAGCTTTGGAGATCAAATCAGCCGATCCGTGGACGCGTGGCTTCTCGCAGTCTGTCGAGACTGATCTCGAATGCTGCTGCAGGATTCTGTAGTTTCCAGTTCTCAAGCACCTTCGGGTGGACCTCTCCTATTATGCCTGCCTTTCTGTTGTTTGTGGTTATCTCACCGACCCTTCCATCTATGAAGCTTTTATGCTCTGTCTCCTGAAGCTCATACTGAATGCCCAGGTTTGGTAGGACAGCGTCGAGCAGCGACTTCATCTCTGTGAAGTTTGCGGTCGAGTGGATCGCGATGGAGGCGAGCTTCTCCACATCCTTCGTCTTGTTTTCCTCATCTTCATCAAAAGTTACACAGTAACCCACTTCGAAGATTCTCTGAGGATACTCAACATGGGTGTTCTTGCTGAGGAATTCCATGAGACTTGGGAGAAGCCAGTTCCTCAGGCATGTCATAGAGAGGATCTTCGGGTTGGCCACCTCCACAACCCTTTCCCTTTCTATGTTCATGTTAGCGAATAGGCTGTCCACATTGCTCATCGTGAAGGTTAGGACCTCTTGGAAGCCGAGGCCGACCATGACCTCTCGGATGAGGTTGCGGAGCCTCCCTTCTGGTGATGTTCCGCCTATCGTCGACAGCTGGGGCCAACGAGGCGACACTCGGTTGAGGTCATAGGCGATCGCTATATCCTCGATCACATCAACTGGATGCATGACATCTACGCGATAGCTGGGAACCTCGACGGTCACTTCCGTCTCATGAATCTCGGGAACGCCGAAGCGTGCCCTTTCGAGAAGATCTCTGATCTCTTGTGGTTTCAAGTCCATGCCTAGCACCGCCTTGATCTCCTTCGTGGCGATCTTTAGGGTCTCTGTCTTCAGTCTGGGTGTCCGGGTCTCCCTAATCTCGCCGTAAGGATAGTGGACCTTTGCCGAGTACATGCTTCCTCCTCGATCTGCTAGCGATAGCGTGATTATGGTCAACGCGTTCAGGACGGTGTCATACGCGGTTCCTGTCACCTCGATTAATACGTTCTTGGTGTTCTCGGTGAGCCTTCCGAGATCGTTGGAGTTTATGATCGGTGGGAAAGACAGAACATTCCGTTTAGAGTCCATCAGGATTGGCCAGACCGGGTAGGGACGGACTATATTACCATATTCAATTCCCTTTGGGTGCTTATCTAGGATCTCCTCGAGCGCTAACTCCTCCTCGAACTCAAGAGGCGTAAACCTAACCTCTCTCGGCTCTGCGACGCCGTAGTGGAGGGGCGGGGTGATTAAGTCGAACTCGTAAAGGCCTATTGAGGTTCTCTTTCTATGCCTTCCATACGTCTCGTCCAACTTGTCTTGGAGGCGCATAATCTCCCGAATGAGGGTGTCACTGACCTTGACGCCTTTCACTACTGAGCAGGCTATGTAGGGACGGATCTCCTTAAGCTCTGGGTCAACGTGTATCTCGACACCTGAACTTCCTGCAACCTTATAGTTATTCAGGCCTTTCTCGATGTTGAGAAACCCTTTTACTGCTCGAGCTACGCCTTCGGTGCACCAGAGGTCTGGGCGATTCGTATCTTGGAGTTCTATGTGGAGTTCGTTATGTTCCAAGAGTTTGGCCTCTCCCTTCACATAGGAGAGTATGCCGTTCAATTTCTCAGAGTCTCTGGGCAGGTCTACGCCGAGCAGGCTCTCCAGATCTTCAAAGTCGATCTCGATCGTTGGCACCTAGATCATCCCCCTCTGCCTCAGCCAATCTAGGTCTTGGGTGAAAAGGTATCGGATGTCGTCTATTCCAGCCCTCATCATGAATAGACGCTCCACACCAAGTCCCCAAGCCAGCACGGGAACGTTGATCCCCAGTGGTAGCGTAACCTCTGGCCTGAATATCCCTGAGCCGCCGAACTCTATCCATCCGTAGCCTTCTTTGTAAGCGTGGAGCTCCACGCTGGGCTCCGTGAATGGGAAGTAGCCTGGATTGAATCTTATTTCGTCGGCCTCAGCCATGTCTAGGGCGAACTTCTCTAGAATGCCTAGCAGTTCGCGTAGCGTCAAGTCTTCGCCGACCACTATGCCTTCGAGCTGGTTGAACTCTGTCAGGTGTGTCTTGTCAACTACATCAGGTCTGTAACACCGAGCGATGGAGAAGTACTTGCCTGGGATTTCCAGCTCTTTGCTGAGCAGGGCTCGGACGCTGACTGGGGTTGTCTGGCTTCTCAGCACCAGGCGTTCAGCCTCACGTGTTGAGAACTTGTATCCCCAGCCTCTCGAACCGGTTTTCCAGCCATTTTCATGCGTTTCCTTCACATTGTTCAGAACGTGCTTGTACGAAGTGAGGTCGCCGTGTGTAGGCGCCTTGATGAAGTACATATCATGGATCTCTCGTGCTGGGTGATCTTGAGGCATGTATAGGTTGTCGCAGTTGAAGAAGCTGAGCTCAACTATCGGTCCGCTCATCTCCTTGAAGCCGAAGGCAACAAGCTTCTCCTTCACCTCATCCAAGAACATCAGATACGGATGTTTCTTGCCAGGCCATACCCTTGCCACAGGAGCAGTGATGTTGTACCTGCGGATGTTCGTCTCGCGCCATCGGCCTGTTACAATGAGCTCGGGCGTGAGCTGACTTATCTCCTCGACAACCTTAAAGCCTCTTTTTGCTGTTCTCCACCCTTTCTCTGTGAGCTCCAGCTCTCTCAAGGTATCCTCATCGACCTCGATGATCTTCCTTCTCTTCAGAAGGGAGACGGCGTCCCGCAGCTCCTTTTCCAGATCTTCTAGAATTAGAGATCCTTCTCTATTCAAGAGGGACAGCAGCTTCTCGTCCGGCTCCTCGGAGGGTTCCCTTAAGAGTCTTGCTCTTGAGGGTTCGCCTTCGATCCTTACCCAGCCCTTTCGGGTGGACCACCCGAGGGCTATCAATGAAAGTTCTTTGCCTAATGAAACCTCGTTGGTGACTGTGTCGATGGGTGCTTCGCCGCCGAGCTTGATCAAGGCTTTGATGAGTCGCCTTTCAGGAAGCCCACTCGTGGCATAACCCTTCCCCTCGTTGTTCAGGTGGATCTTAGTTCTTTTTCTCTTATGTGATTTCACAAGGCCGCTTTCGCCTAGGGACATAGCTGCGCGCATGACCCCTGCGTGAGCTAAGCCTGTGGTTTCGACTATCTTGTCGACAGATTCGCGTCCTCGCGCGTCTCTCAAAGCGATGAGCGTCTTCTGCTCGTTCTCTCGTAGCTCAGACGTAGACCCGACCTCCGATGCTATAGCTTGATGGGTAAGCTGATGATGATGAGAAGGATTTTGGAGAACCTAGATAGATAACCTTTGTCCCTGGGGAGTGTTCAGAAGTCGGCGCTAAGCAAATTGGTAGGGCATCACTTCCACCATCTGCCTAAACCCTTCATACAACACTTATTTATTCTTTTTCTCTGATTACGCAAATCGGGAAGGATTTGTCCAGTACAACAACAATGGTGTTGATCAATGCTCTAGTTTCAGGG
>JBGVSY010000055.1:0-2670 GCA_041862235.1 Nitrososphaeria archaeon
CACCACGACTGAGGAAAGGCTTCTTGCTTTTGGACCCAGCCAATATCCCGAGGAGAAGCCTGAGGGCAGCCTCTACAATCTCCGGGGCATTCCGCAATGGCAGACCGGTGAAGCTTCAGGATCTACCAAGGGTGGACCTCATCGTAGCGGGATCCGTTGCTGTCTCCCCGCAAGGAAGCAGGATCGGCAAGGGCGGCGGGTACAGCGAGATAGAATACGCCATTCTCCGGGAGCTGCAAGTCATTGACGAAAACACGCCTGTAGCAACCACAGTCCACGATATTCAAGTCTTGGACGAGATTCCGCAGGAGCGTCACGACGTGAGGGTTACGTGCATCGTCACGCCGTCTAAAGTGATTCAAACCGCCGACGGACGTTCCCAGCCCAAAGGCATCTTCTGGGAAGATGTGACACCGGAGATGATTCGCGACATTCCCCTAATCGGAGAACTGATGAGTCTCAAGAGAGGAGCGAAGCCGGAATAGTCTCCTCTGAACACGAAGCCAGGGGACTTCAAGAAAAAATGGGGGGGAGCAGTGGCTCCTTATGCTTCTACCCTATTACGTAGACCACTTGCACCGAGTATGTGATGTCTAGGGTTCCGGGTTGAACTGGTGTGCTAGAGGCCTGCGCGAATTCTGCGCCTCGGTAGATGGTCGGTGGGTAGTAGGATCCTTGCTCTGTTACCGTCAGAACTCCCAGGATGTTCACGTTGAGCGAGGAGGCTATCAGATCAGCCTTTTCCCTTGCGTCGGCGACTGCCTTAGCGATAGCGTCGCTCCTGAGGCTCTTCATGCCGTTTTCACTCAATCCGAAGTAGACCCCGTGGACCTGATTGGCCCCAGCGGCAACGGCGTTGTCTATCATTTGGCCAACGATCTCTAGATTATCTGTGGTGGCTGACACCATGTTGCTCACTCGATAAGCAACGATCTGACTGATCTCTTGCTCCCTGTAGTTTGAGTAGACGGGGTAGACGCTGAAGCCCGACGTCTTGATCTTGTCTTCAGGTACCTTCAACGCTAGAAGGCTTGCGATGACTTCATTCATTATCAGAGAGTTCTGGCTTAGCGCCTCTGACGCCGTTGACGCTTGTGTCACGACGCCCACGGTTATAGTTGCCTGATCGGGCTTTGTGGTCACCATCCCCGAACCGGTCACGGTCAAGGTGTTCTTCTGTGTCTCGCTGTTGGTCTCTGGGTTTGCACCAGCGCTCGCAGGTCCTAGAACGGCGACTGCGTAGAACCCTGAAACCACGAGCAGCGCCACGGAGAGTACTACGACCAGTCCGAGGAGTCTGTTCTGCTGCGTCTGCATGCCGTATTCACTTCTGGAGAAGTTCAGGACAACGCCTTCCTTTAGTTCTACAGAGTAGAACACGAATCTTGTCCTGTGATTCATGGCTCTGCAGAGCGAAACAGGTGGGTGTTGAGGTTCAAGCTCGATCGATCGCGTTACTATGAGCGATTTACCGAGGCCTAGACTAGTTAGCGGGGAACCCTGTGTGGCTCGTGGGACCGGTACTGCCTTATTCTGGACTTTTCCAGCCTTCGCTGTACGTGGGGGTAGAGGATTAGCTCCTCTACCTCGAGCTCATCTTTGAGTCCAGGATCGATCGCTCCAAGGCTGTCACAAATCTCCCTCAGGTCATCGCTAGTCGAGAAAGAAGCCATAACAGAAGGGTGGCATGAGACGCCGGCTTCCACGAGCCTCCTGAGCGCCTCAAGCTGCAGGCTGAAACCGTCTCGCTTCGCGCCCGTGAGCTTTGAGAAATCTCTCGGGGTGCAACCCTTGATGGAGACTCTTACATGCAGGAAGGGAAACCGCGCAAGATCTTCGACGTAATTGGCCTCGTGGCCGAGCAGGATCCCGTTTGTTTCCAAGATGAAGGTCAACTTTCGGGCCTGAAGCCTTCGGAGAACTTGGATAAGGTGCTCCCTTCCTACGGTCGGTTCCCCACCGCTGATTCTAAGCTGGTTGTATCCCTCCCTCTGAGCGATTGAGACAAGGTTAGATGCGACTTGCTCAGGTGTATGGAAGCGCCCAACCTCTCCGGGGCGGCTGAGTTTGCGATCCTCCACCCAGCAGAACCTACAGAGCAAGCCGCATCCTGAACAGTCTCCGGTAGCGATGCCTCCGTACCATTTGGCGCGTCTGAAACGATAGTACTTTCTCTCAGGCCCACTGTCGGTGCTTCTTGTCACCATTTTCTCGATCGACACGTGTCGTGCTACAGCGTCGTACATCTTGACCCCCCAGCTTTCGATCAACCGAGTAACATCAAATATCTAACCTAACAGGTTTACGTCTATCGCACCGGGATCAGTTGATCGGGTTGGCTGAAACTGGCTTTCCGTCTGTCGATCGATGCCTCCCAGTGCAGTCCACCGAAAAGATCGAAGTCTTCGATCAAGTAACGGATGCCAATCTATTGTCACTTAGATCGATCGATCGAATGAACTTGAGATCGATATCTTCGAGGCTCTGGACAACAACGTCGGCACGGGAGAAGTCTTGATCTTGGGTGAATTGATTAGGAACCACAATGCATGTCATGCCGGCGCGCTTGGCGGCCTCCACGCCGTTCTGAGCATCCTCTATCACAAGGCAGTTCTTGGCCCCGATGCCTATTCTTTGGGCAGCAAGGAGGAAGATGTCAGGGGAAGGCTT
>JBGVSY010000056.1:0-14118 GCA_041862235.1 Nitrososphaeria archaeon
GCATGGCTGACCTTGGACAAGAACAAACTGCACGTCTTCGACAGAAGGACTGAAGAGGCTCTTCTGTAGCAGGATACGGAGGGGTGAGGTGAACTTGGTGGTTGTAACTGCAAGAGCAAAGCTTTGGACCGAAATCGTGAGCACAGCAACAGCCGTTTTCGGTCTAGTCTGCCTGTTCCAGCCTTTCACAATGATGCTCTACAGCGTCGGAGGGATATTTCTCTGCCTAGGGGGAATAGTCTTCATAATAACTGGGTTCATCCCCGAGGGGGCGGGACTGAAGACCGTGATTCTGTATAGTGCGGCCGTCTTGGCCGTCATCTTCGGTTTCATCGGCTTGGGAATACTGCTGACTCCCACGTTCTTGGAATGGATCAGGTAGCCCTTGACCTCTGGAAAATCAATCGATCTGGGTCAACTCCTCTGGCCTTCCAGAGTCAAATACCAGTGTTGGCCTTCACGGCTTTGCTCTGCCCGTGACTCCACGCCGATATGTTGGCTCAACCCAAGATATGTCTTTCACAGTGGAAGCGTGATCCACTTGTCGCTCTCCGACGACCTGGCAACCGCCTCAAGAACCTCGTTGTTCTTGAGCCCATCGTAGAACGTTGCACCTTGTGGCGCCACGTCCTTGTCGTTTGCTATGCAGTCTAGCAAGTGGTGGATTTCATGTATGAAGGTGTGCTCCCAGCCGATTATGTGCCCGTGGGGCCACCAGTGTTCTATGTATGGGTGAACAGACTCCGTAACCAAGATGGTTCGGAAGCCCATCCTGTCCGATCGATCTTTCCTTGAGTATACCTGGAGTTCGTTGAGCCTCTCTAGATCGAAGTAGATCGAGCCCTCGCTGCCATGGATCTCGAGCCTCTCGTAGTTCTTCCGTCCCGCGGCGAATCGCGTCGCCTCCATGCTCCCGATGGCTCCGTCTTTGAACCTTAGCAGAGCGATGAAGGCGTCGTCAACGTCGACCTTGCCCTTCTTCTTGGGATCCTCTGGGAGAGGGCGTTCCTGGATGAACGTCTTCGTGAGGGCGCAGACGCCTTCAATCTCACCGACAAGATACCTTGCGAGGTCCGCTATGTGGGCCCCCAGGTCTCCAAGGGCCCCCGAAGCTGCAGCGTCTTTTCGTAGACGCCAAACCAGTGGGAAGCTAGGGTCCATTATCCATTCCTGGAGGTACACTGCCCTGTACTGGAGGATCTTTCCGATGTAGCCCTCATCTATCAGTTTCTTAGCGAGGATGACAGCGGGTATGAAGCGATAGTTGAAGGCAACCATGTGCTTTACCTTTGACTTCCTGGCTGCCTCATACATCTCCTCGGCTTCCTTGTACGTCATGGCCATGGGCTTCTCGCAGAGCACGTGTTTTTCGGCCTCGATCGCCGCTATGCAGGGTTCGCGGTGTAGACTGTTGGGCAGGCCGTTGTCGACCAGTTCGACTCGATCATCCCTGATGAGCTCTCTCCAGTCGGTGTAGTAGGTCTCGTATCCGTATCTCTTCGACGCCTCCTCGACTTTGTCCTTTGATCTTCCGTAGATGGCGACCCGCCTCGGCTTGGCCGGAGGTGGATAGAAGAAGACGGGCATGTCTATGTATGCTTGGCTATGGGCCTTGCCCATGAAGGCGTATCCCAGCATTCCGACGCCTATCTCCTTGATCTCTTCGGGTTTCTTCTCAACTTCACCCATTCGGATGAAGCCAACCTCTTCGTCCTTCGCCAATTCCTGGCTCACCTTCCGTTCTTGTGAAGAGTGGGTTGTCGGCCCCCGTCACCACCAGACCTTTTCAAGCGGTGCCTTGATGATAAGGGGCTTCAGGAACGCTATGCACTTCTCGGCGCCGTCGTCAGTGCTCATGACTGGGTCTTCGTGCTCGTAGCTCAGAACGTTGTTGTATCCAACTTCGAGGAGCGCTGTCATCACCCTTTTCCATTCGACGTCTCCCCAGCCTACCACCCTGAACCTGAAGCCTCTTCCGAGTCTTCGCCACGCTCCTGTGGGTATTGAGCCCGAGGTTGCCAAGTTCTCCTTGACGAGCTCGGCGTCCTTGGCGTGTGCGTGGTAGATTCTGTCCCCGAACTTTTTGATGAAGACAACAGGGTCTATGCCCTGCCAGATGAGATGGCTCGGGTCGAAGTTAAACCCAAACTCCTTCCTTCCGTTCAGCGCCTTGACTGCCTGCTCGGACGTCTCGATGTTGTAGGCCTGCTCTTGCGGGTGTACCTCGTGGGCGAACTTTACGCCATGGTCCTTGAAGGTGTCGAGGATCTCTCCCCAACGCTGCGCCATCAGCTTGAATCCTTCCTCGTAGATTTTTTCGTAGGCCGGTGGAAAGATATACCAGGCTCCCCAGTTCACCGCTCCGGTGAACCCGTTCACGACAGGCACGTCTAGGGCGGCGGCGGCTTCGGCGGTCTTCTTCATCCTGTCCATGGCGTACTTGACCTTCTCGTCGGGAGACCCCTTGAACCAGTCGTCGGTGGAGGCATCTAAGGGTCCCAGAACCATCTGTCCTTCCAGGTGGTTGCTCAGCCCTGATATCACCAGACCATGTTTCTCTATGCTTCTCTTGTAGGCTGTTGCACCACCCTGCAAAATCCTGTCCAGATCAATGTGGTTGCTTCCCTTCCACGCCGCGATCTCAACCGCCTCGTAGCCCAAACCGGAAACATATTTCAAGACATCGTCCAGAGGCCGATCGTTGTAGAGCACGGTGAAGATTCCAATCTTCATTCTTGCATCGGCAGCAAGGCTCCAAGCAGTCTAGATAAAATTTGTGGTCAGCCTGCTAACCACTGCCTCTTGATCGTTGCATAGCGAATTGCGTCTTTCGGGGCATTGGCTTACCCATCGTTTCGGGGAAAAGTTTAATGAAGAATGAAGGAACGTACCTGCAAAGGTGGCGAGGATGGTTTACGAGCTTCCCGATCTGCGATATCAGCGCGAGAAGAGAAGGAAGGAGGAACTTGTCAAGCACATGTCGGAGTTCAAGCTGGAACTCCAGATGTCGGTCGGCATTTGGTATTTTGCACCCTCCGGTGGACGTTTCCATGAACGCTATGTTCCCGAGAAGTCGGTGCCAGAGCGACTTGATTTGGCGAGGAGCCTGGCTGACAACGGCATAACCGGAATCGAGGCCCACTACCCAGCAGAGATCAATTTCGACAATGTGGACCTGTACAGGGAATTGGAGAAGGCCGCTGGTATCAAGGTAGTGGGAATTGGCTTCAGTCACTTCTTCGAGAAGGAGTTCGAGTTCGGCAGCCTATCCAATCCATACCCAGAGGTCCGCCAAGAGGCGATTCGAATAGCGGTTGAAGGGCTTCGGCTGGTCAAGGAGGTGGGCGCCCGGTTCGCCATATCCTGGCCAGGCATAGACGGCTACACATACTCCCTCGGCACGGTTTTTCCTTGGATGTGGGACAACTTCGAGACGTCTATGGCCGCGGCGATGGACGAGGTGTCTGGGGTTCGCGTCGCACTGGAGCCCAAGCCATACGAGCCGGCCCCGAACAACATTTACCGAACAACGGCCGAGGCGATCTTGGCGGCGCAGCGCATTGAGCGTAGGCTGAAGCACCCCGACAACAGGAGCCTGCTAGAGCAGGGACGATGCCTCGTCGGCCTGAATCCTGAGATCGGGCATGTACGAATGGGCTACGAAGACTGCGGCGCAGCCTACTCACTAGTCGGTATGGAGGGTCGGCTAGCTCACACGCACTGGAACTCACAGCCTCTTGGAAACTACGACCAAGACCTGAACGTGGGTGTTGTCGAGTGGCAGCAGGCTGAGGCACTCATGTACGTGCTCCATATGATGGGGTACAGGGAATACTTCGGGATCGACATCAACCCAGAGAGGATGCCGGTTGAGAAAGCCATCGAGATCAACACCAAGGTGATGCGGACAATGAGGGATCGAGTAATGACGCTGCCGCACGACCGCATAGTCGAATGCTATCTTGATCCGCGGGCTCACCGAGGTGAGCTCGAGCTGATTCTAGCGGAAGCGATGAAGAAGTAGGCCTATGGAAGCGGGCGAAAAAGGCCGACATCGATCGATCCGAGGTGTACCGGCGAGCCCGGTGACCCAGCTCGCCTTAGAGATGATGAGTCGCTTACTTCATTAGTTTTCGAAGGAACCTCAGGCCCTCTACGGCCAGTTCGTCTTGGGTCCTCGCTAGCGGCCGCCAGATCGAAGCCGCTGTTGCTATTTCCTTTGTTCCTGGCTGGAAGGTCTCTATCACCATGTATCGGTTGTACCCAATATCCCTAAGTGCGTTGGCAACCTCGTTCCAAGGAATTTGGCCCGATCCAGGTGCTCCCCTGTCATTCTCACATGAATGAACGTGGTACAGAAGACCTCCCCCGGCTCGGATGGCATCCCCGATCGACTTCTCCTCGATGTTTGCGTGATAGGTGTCGATGTGGAGCTTGACAGCTGGGCTATCGACCATCTCTAGTAGCTCGAGGCACTGTGAGACAAGGTTGACGAGCCTTGTCTCATACCTGTTAAGCGGTTCCACGGTAAGGAAGACACCGCAGTCTTCGGCGTACCTACCCAGCTCTTTGAGCGCCCTCACAGAGTAACGGAGGTCTTGCTTCTTTGAAGGCCTGTATCTGGTCTTGCCAACGCTCGCGTAGAGGGGGCCGCCGACGATGTCGGTGCCGAAGTCGACGGCGAAATCCACGCATCTGCGAATGTACCGCCTGGCGTTGTCCCTCACTGCTTTGCTCCTGCTGGTGACATCTCGGTTGGTGCCCAGAACCGTGCAAATTGAGGAGCACTCCAATCCGTGGGATCTAAGTTCTTCGGCCGTCTTTTTCCTATCGATCTTCCTCGGCTGCTCGATCGGTATCTCGATTCCGTCGAAACCTGTGTCCTTTGCCTTCGCAATTGCACGGACGTTGAAGGGATAGTACCAAACCCAACTGGTGACTCCGATCTTCACCATCTCATTTTCCACCAATAATCTTACTTTTCTGCAACCTCTCTGCACAGGCTGCTCTCAGACAAGCGTTCTCATGTAGGATAAGCTTTTTGCCAGATCTTTCTCCACGGCCTCAATGGAGTAGACGCCTTCGTAGCCCACCGACTTCAGAACATCGACGCAGCCCTTGATGTCAACGTTCCCTTCGCCGACGGCTACTCCCGCAGGGGTCCCTGTTACCTTTCCTCTTTCCCCGAGCAGAGCCCCCCCGATGTCCTTGACGTGCACGTAGCGCACTTTATCGGCCACTTCCCTCAACGTCGAAACCGGGTCGTTTCCGGACAAGAAGACATTGCCTGTGTCGAAGTTGACCGCCAGCTTCTCCGACGCTGAGAGGGCCAAGATTTTCTTCAGGCCTTCAGCGTTTGTGGTGTATTCCCCGTGAGGCTCTATGGTCAGATACATGTCGTAGTTCTCCGCGGTCTTCAGCACCTCGTTGAGATTGTGCTTCATCAGATCGAAGGCTTCCGCGTCAGTCATTCCCTTCGGCTTTGGCCCTTCAGACGTGTTCACAATTGGCGCTCCTAGGTGATTGGCGAACCTGATGGCCTTTCTGAGATATCTGACGCCATACTCTGTCCCGAGCAACGACGTGTGAGCGCTGACACAGGAGACTTCTAAACCGTAGCTCGAAATGGTCTTTCGAATCTGTACGGGGTCCTCGTCCATGCTGACCACCGGGCAAAAGTGGTAGGTTTCGTAGATGCAGCGTCCGTCCATGACCTCCGGTTCCACCGAGTCGAAGCCAAGTTCGCTGAGCACCTTATACGCGTACGTGTGGGGCTTGTCCGAATGCCTAAAGGCATCCAGATTGCAACTGATCTTTGACATATTAGTTCGGCCGATAATCTCGTTACGGCATTAAAAGCTTGTCGTGAATGCTTCCGACTGACATTTGGTGTCTGTCGGTTCAAGACCGAAAATCTTTTAGTGCCAAGCAGTTCCTTGCGGTGCAAGGTGATCATTGGTCTTGGAGTTCAAGCTTGCATGTGGCACCTGGCCCTACATGTTCCCTCCATATGATGCCCGTCCGTACACGCTGGAGGAAGTCGTCAGAAGGCTCTCAGAGTTGAGGTTTGACGGAGTCGAGCTTTCCGGCTTCAAGCCACACGCCCACCCAGATCTATGCCCCAAGAAAAGGGATAGGAAGGACCTCGCAGCCATGATCGAGGCGCACAAACTGGGCCTCGCGGGCTACGCCGCAGACATGGGTGGACACGCCATCGCAAGCCCATACTCAGACGTTAGGTCCGCGTATGAGAGAGAGTTCGAGAAATCATTGGAGTTCTGCGTCGATATGGGCATAGACGCTATCCGGGTTGACACGGTCTCAGCATACCAGGGCATCCCGGGGGTCCCGTATGACGAGGCATGGAACAGAGTCGTCGAGACGTTCAAGAAATCCTCGACGAAAGCCGACGACGCGGGGGTTCAGCTTGTCTGGGAGTTCGAACCTGGTTTCATGTTCAACAAGCCATCAGAGGTAGCAAGACTGGTCGATGAGGTCAACCATCCAAGGTTCAAGGTGATGGTAGACACATGCCACGCCCATTGCTGTGCGATTGGCCTTAACCAGACACCTCCTCTGGACATAGTGGATGTGCCCTTGAGCAAGATATCAGCCGAGCTTATACACAGGTTGAAGGGAAAGATAGGTCACATCCACCTCGTCGACAGCAATAACACGCTGAACCCCCACAACACTTCGACCCACGCCCCCTTCGGCAAAGGGGTCATCGACTTCGACTCGGTAATGAACGCGATAATAGGAGTCGGGTACTCAGGGTGGCTGTCCCTCGATCTCTGTTTCTGGCCCCAAGCGTGGGAGGCAACCGAGCCCTGCAAGAAGTTCCTCGACGACCTTGTCTCGAGGCACACGTGAGGGATACTGGCCGTGTCGGGGAAGACTGAGAAAATGCGAGCGGCTGTCCTCCGAGGACCTAGAACCATCAAGATGGAAACGCTGCCCATCCCTGAGGTTGGTGTGAACGATGTCTTGGTCAAGGTAAAGGCGGTCGGAGTCTGCGGCTCCGACATCGCCTACTATCAAAGAGGAAAGGCCGACGTTGCACCTCCCATCGTGCTAGGCCACGAATTCACGGGAGAGATAGCCGAGTTGGGGCCGACGGCGAAGAAGCTTGGTCTGTTGAAGATCGGGGATAGAGTCGTTGCTGAGCCTGTGCAGTCCTGTGGAGTCTGCTCCGCGTGCAAGAACCGTACGCCCAACCTGTGCGAGAAGCCTGTTGTGCTGGGTGTCTCGGTGAACGGAGGCTTCGCTGAGTACTGCGGTGTTTTTCACAACTACGTGCACCCGCTACCGGACAACGTGTCGTATGAGGAGGGAGCCTTCACGGAGCCCCTAGCATGCGCAATTTATGGCATCACCAAGCTCCAGATTGAACCCGGCGACTTTGCAGTCGTCCTAGGGCCGGGGCCCATTGGAATAATGATGACCCAATACATCAAATCCTCGGGTGCTTCTGAAGTCGCTCTCATCGGTACACGAGATCATCGACTGGAGATGGGGAAGCAGCTCGGAGCCGATCACATCCTCAACACAAGGGAGGAGGCGTCGAAATACTACTCGGCAGACCCTCTCACGGAGGTAAAGCGTCTCACCGACAACGGGGGCGCAGACAAGGTAATAGTTGCCACAGGAAACGTCGAGGCCAACCAGCTCGGGGCGAGGCTCGGGGGACCCCGGTCCAAGACTGTCTTCTTTGGCGGGGCGTCATATAGGCCGGACGACTTCATCAAGGTCTACCTCTGGGAAGGAACGCTTGCCGACAAGGAGCTCCTGTTCTCTTGGCTCTCTCCGTACACCTTCCATCCCGCACTGAAAGCCATCGGCTCGGGCCTCGTGAAAGTGAAGCCGCTCATCACCCACAGCTTTCCCCTTGAGAAGACAGGGGAGGCCATAGAGACAGCTGAGAAACGGCTAGGTAACGCGATCAAGGTTCAGGTGAAGCCCTAGGTCGAAGAACAGAATCGGCAGATCCATCAATACGGGTCGGCGAAACACGAGTGGTCCAAGCCCCTTAGGGCGATCGATCGAATAGTCTTCTCACTTCAGGATCTCATCGATCTGGAGATCCTTGAGGGTCTGAGAGGTTGGCACCCCGTTTTCGTCCCAGCCTCTCACTTCATAGTAGGTCTTCACCATCGGCTCGAGGTGAACGATTTCACCCTTCGCCGGCCCCTCAGGAAGTGGGTTTTCCAAAAATCTTCTGGGTAGGGTATCATCGCTTCTCTCGAAGCCCTCCCTCACATTGAACATCCTGCTGAGGGTTACAGCGCGGGCTCCCAGTCTCTTCAGTTCCTTGACGCTGCCGTAGTTGAAGCCTGTACACGGCTCGACCATCTGGTAGACCTCTTTGAGACGCATCCCGAAGAGGGTGAAGAAGCATACGACCGCGGAGTCCACGACCGCTTTCTCATCCTCTCGATCTATCGCCAGCTGCACCTTGCCTCGATCATAGGTTCTTGGATCGGCGCCCCCCCCATAGCCACAGAGCTCGGTTCCAGCCGTGTACACCCTAAGGTGGCAGGCCCCCCTGTCTGAGACTGCGTATCCCAGGCCCATTCCCTGAGCGGCACGAGGCTCGTACCCCGGGACCTCCAAACCCTTGACATGCATGGCGTATGGCTTGCTGCCGGGCAGCTGGTCGCTGACCTTCTTCACACCCTGCTCCAGAAGCTTTCCCACGCCCACTCCCTTCCCCATTGACTCCGTGAGCGCCACCAGAGCTTCTGGGTTTCCCCACTCGGCATCAACTCCGCCGAGCTCTCTCTTTGTTAGGATCCCCTTCTCGTAGAGCTCCATTACGAAAGCGATGATGCATCCCGTGCTGATGGTGTCCATGCCGTACAGGTCGCAGAGATGGTTTGCGTATGCCACAGCCTCGACGTCGCCTACTCCACAGTTGGATCCAAGGCTGAACAGAGTCTCGTAGTCAGGGCCGTCGACCTTGGTTCCCACATACGGGTTCTTCCCGAGAACAGCGATCTTGCTGCATTTTATTGTGCAGCCCATGCAGGCGATGTCCTTGACCCAGAGCGTATCTCTCAAAGTTTCCCCGGAGATTTTCTCAGCCTCTGCAAATCTCCCGGTCTGGAAGTTCCTAGTGGGAAGTGCCCCCGTCTGATTTATCATCATCAATATGTTGGCTGTTCCGTATTCGGGCAGGCTCCTAACCGTCGTCTCGTTCATCCTGAGGGCCCGCTGGGCAATCCACGCCATCTTCTCAAATCTCTTCTGATCGTACACTCTGATTGGGTTGCTGCCCCTCACGGCGATGGCCTTGAGTTTCTTAGATCCCATCACCGCCCCCGTGCCACCCCTACCTGCGGACCGCATGTCGGTGAATATCCCTGCCACGGGGGAGCACCTCTCCCCGCATGGACCGATAGATGCGACGCGATGATCCCCGCCGAGGTTATTCCTCAAGGTCGTCTCTGTTTCAAGTGTCGTCATCCCCCAGAGTCTTCTTGCCGGCTCGAGCTCCGCCTCTCCGTCCTCTATCAGTAGTGAGACCGGTTCGTCCGACTTCTCCTCGACAATGACTACATCGAACCCGGCGTACTTTAGTTCCGGGCCAAAGAAGCCCCCGCAGTGTGAGTCATTGATCGTTCCTGTCGCGGGGCTTTTTGTGACGACGCAGAAGCGGCCGCTACTCGGGGCCAGTGTCCCGGTCAGTGGCCCGGTTGCGAAGATGAGGGGGTTCTCCGGGGATAGGGGGTCGATTCCCTTAGGAGCAATCTTGTAGAGCAGGTAGGAAGCAACTCCCTTTCCTCCCAAGAGAAGCCGGGCTAGATCCTCGTTGAGGGGCTCGACCTTTGTCTGACCGAGCTTGAGGTTGACCCGCAGAATGGATCCGGCGTATCCTCTGTCCCTAGGCTTCATCGTTCCTTCTCTCCTCTTGTTTCTCAGTCACTATGGCTTCCGGCTGACACCAGAGTGCACACTTGGGTCCTCCTCCGCACATGTCGCAGATGATCGGGAGGCTTGTCTGTTCGTCGAATCTTACTACATTAACGGGACACACTTGGACGCAGTCTCTGCAACCGTTGCATTTCTCCGGGCAGAGCTGGACGTAGTGCAGCTCTGGGTGAAAGCTAAGGGCGCCTGTCGGACATGCCTCGATGCAATTGCCGCAGAGTATGCATGCAACAGGTTTGTAGCTGTCGGGGCCGAGGAACTCAACTCTTAGCCTTGCCGCCTGGGGGGAGAATCCCTGGCCATGGGTCGATGTACAAACCAGCTCGCAGACCCTGCACCTTGTGCATCTTTCTGGATGTACGCGCAGTCTCACTGGGCCTGTAACTGGGTTGAGGACCTGCAGTATGGTCTTGCCCTCGTGGACAACTGCTCGGACTGATCGCACAAATTGAGCCGGATCTGGTGCCTGCAGGACCTGTCTGCCGTAGACAACTCCCGAGGCGCCGGCTTCGAGCGCCTCGTCAACTATCTCGAGTGCGTCTCTGAGCGTCTTGGCCTTGGCGCCGCCGAGAATGAGAACCGGCACACCCGCCGCCTTCACAACCCTGGAAAAGGTCTCGATGTCGCCGGTGTATACCGCCTTGATTGCATCTGCCCCTACTTCCGAGGCTATTCTGACCGCAGCGGTTGCGAGGTCGGCAAAGTTTGCTCCGGTCACCCTCTCGCCCATTGGCAATGGCTCTACTATGAAGGGCAGTCCAACCTTGTCGCATTCTCGAGCGAAGCTTGCCATGAGCTGGAAGTTCTCAGCTTCTCTTTCGTCGTCACTGTGTCCCATGAAGTAATAGGTGACTATACCAGATGCACCCAGTGAGACGGCATCCTTTGCCGCGGCTACTGCTCTTCGGTGTACGGTTCGCGCGGGAAGCGTGTAGGTCTTGTCCCGAAACGCGTTCGTCCAGTCTGCTCTCACTAGGAGAGCGGGGGCGTCCCGTCCGTGAAAGAGATAGTTGAGTCTTGCGGCTTGACCGGGGCCAACCAGAACGGCGTCCGGCTTTCCCTCGACCACACGAGATAGCGTCTTCTCAAGATTCTCTACCCCATGTATCGAGCCAAGCATGAATCCGTGGTCAGCAGCCACCACGACTCCTCGGCCGTCTGATGGATCAAGTATTTTGCTCAGCCGAATAGTCTTCCCCGGTATCAAATTCCTTTCCCCGACAGTATATCTTGAAATATTCTCAGGCTTGGCTGTGAATGATCTGTCTGAGTTTTTTCAGCGTTTCGGATGATTTTTCGGCTTCGAGGAGACTCTTGCCCACGATGACACCCGATGCACCGGCGCCAAGTGAGGCTCGAATTTCGGTGAATGGGTCAGCAACAGGGGACAGGCTGTGAAGAAGGAACAGGGGCACACCGACCGATTCCACAAGTGCGCGGAACGACATCTCGCCCCCCGTGTATGGCGCTGCTACGGCGTCGGCGCCTGCCTCCATCGCCATCCTCGTCGCGAGGTCCACACAATCGGCGAAGTTGGGGCCCGCCGTTCTTTCCCCAATAGGCATACATTCCACAACCAATGGCATTCCAAGGCGATCGCATTGCCTCGCCAGCGATGCGATTGATTCCATATTTCGCGCTTCATCTTCATCGTTCCTGTATCCAATGAAGAAGAACGCGGCCACTGCGGCGGCGCCGAGTGTCACTGCATCCTCCGCGGAGCAGACCATCACGTGTCTGACGTCTGTTGCAGGTAGGACTGAAGATTGGTCTCTGAATGCGTTGGTCCAGTCTGCCCGAACTACTAGAGCAGGAGCGTTCTTCCCTATGAACCGAGACACGGAACGACCAGCGTTTCCCGGGCTTAGCACAACAGCGTCCGCGTCTGCGGAGAGAGACGCCAGGACAAGCTGTAGGTCAAGGTTCCCGGGAGTCGGCCCCTGCATGAGCCCTTGATCTAACTCTAGGATCAGAGATCTTCCATCCTCAGCCGATATGAACGTGCTGAGACGTAGGCTCTCTCCTAATCCAGTGCCAGCTTCACGGCCAGACATAATGGATCTACCGCCAGATGTGACGTCATCGTACGATTTGGGTGTTATCGGAATATTAGCGTTTCCCGCATGCTGCGGCGACAAAACGGTCATTCTCGAGAAACCATAATTAGGAAGTGGGGGAGAGCCCGCCCTCGTGTTGGCTTTGAGAGAACGTGAGAAACGTGTCGACCCGGAGAAGCTATTGTCTTTTGTCAAGCAGGTCTTCATGCGGCTCGGCGTCCCTGAGGACGACGCCCGCGTAACTGCTGACGTACTTGTGCAAGCTGATCTAAGAGGAATAGAATCCCACGGCGTTGCCCGGATTTCGAGGTACGTGAACAGAATCCGCAGGAACCAGATCGAGACGAAACCGGAGATACGGGTTCTAGGCGAGACCCCATCAACGCTGTTGATCGACGGTGGGAACGGGTTGGGTCAGGTTGTGGGGGTCTACGCTATGCGGAGATGCATCGAGAAAGCCAAGACATCTGGGGCATGCTTCGCATCAGTGATGAACAGCAACCACTTTGGGATAGCTGGCTACTACTCCATGATGGCTCTGAAGAGCGATATGATTGGGATATCGATGACGAACGCCTGGCGTCTCGTGACACCCACGTACGGACGGAAGGCGATGTTCGGAACGAACCCGATCAGCATCGCCGTTCCCACTAAGAACGAGCTGCCCTTTGTACTCGACATGGCCACAAGTGTGGTACCCATCGGGAAGATCGAAGTCTGCGAACGTAGAGGCGAAAAGGTGCCTCTGGGCTGGGGGGCCAATATAGAGGGAATGCCGACAACGAATCCTTCGGCGATCCGGAAGGGAGGGTTCCTGATGCCCCTTGGAGGAACGGCGGAAAACCGTGGGTACAAGGGATACGGGCTTGCGATAATGGTCGACATACTGAGCGGCGTCCTCTCCGGCGCGGCGTATGGCCCCTTCGTAGGTGCTCCCGACAGCGAGAAGCCCTGCAACATCGGCCACTTCTTTGGGGCGATACGCATCGACGCCTTTCGGCCAAAAGAGGATTTCAAGAGCGACTTGGATGACCTGATGAGGGTTTTGAAGGAGGCGCCCAAGGCCACGGGGGAGACCAGAATTTACGTTGCAGGGGAGAAGGAGTTCGAGATCGAGAGAGAGTTCAGGGCAGAAGGCATCCCCCTGCACGCAATGGTGTACGCCAACCTGATAGACTTGGGAAGGGAGCTACAAGTTCCACCAGAGATAGACATCGACGTCTCTTCGGCAAAGCCGAACTAGGCTACCATTATTCGATCGATCGATGCCCGTAGGTGTTTGTTAGCCTGCGTCAGGCTCGCAGGACAACCTTTCCGTTGGGGTCGACATCGATGGAGAGCTCCTCGCCAGGTCGGAAGGGGAAGAGAGAGTCGCTGGCAATCTTTGAGGGAATGTGAACCAGATATCTCTCATAGATCACCGGGCTCGTCTTCTTGGTTTTCACCTTGCTAATGGACTTCAAAAGCCTAGTTGTTCCCTGAAGGACCACCGTCTCCACCCTCATTTGTGGACGTGGCTTTCAATCGTTGCGCATATAGACCTTTTCGTCGCGCAAGGCGAATGGCCATAGACTGACAGAGAGGCTGGACGCCGAGGCCTCCCTCGTCTTTCTCGAGGACTCATCGGTCGAGGCCTCTGCGGACGGATGTCTGGGTTGGGTCTAGGGAACGGATGGATTGATCGAAAGTATTATTAACTAACTGTTGAACAGAGCGCGGGGACCAAGCATGGGCGACGACAACGGAAATTTCTTGGTGTAGCCGCGTTCCCGCTAGAATGATCGAGTGGGCGGTAAACGGGTGGGGCCCGTAGTAGCAGCCACATCTAGAGTGTTTTCTAGCGCGAGTTCTTCTTCAAACATCCACCCGTAGTCCTCGCTGAACATCTCATGGGGCAGAGTGTAGTTGCGCACACAGCTTCGGTCGAGCAGCGACACTTTGATGTTCTTTGCAAATCCCTTGCCGTTTCTTGCGATGTATTCGACCGTTTCCATGTATTCCGAGACAGGAAGAACAACTTGAGCCATATAGAAGTCCTGACTTGCTGAGATGGCGTCAAGCCACGTGAAGGGGAGCCTGTGAAAGAGGTTCTGGGCCTGCCAGAGCATCTCATAGCTCGGCTCCCTTATTT
>JBGVSY010000057.1:0-3570 GCA_041862235.1 Nitrososphaeria archaeon
GTTACAGAGAGATTAAGGATTTCACCAAGGGGACCGTCGCACAGGGAGCACCGATAATCCCCTTGTCAGCCCAGAATTCCGTGAATGTTGATGTCTTGCTTAACGCCCTAGAGGAGCACATCCCTACGCCTGTTCGAGACACATCGAAGCCTCCGAGAATGCATGTGGTCCGTTCCTTCGACGTGAACAAGCCGGGGACATCAGTTGAAGATCTTGTCGGAGGCGTGATCGGCGGTACAATCTTTCAAGGGAAATTTACAGTCGGGGATGAGCTGGAGCTCCGTCCTGGGATCGGTGCCGCACGAGGAAGATCGGGCACCTATGAGACGCTCTACAGCGAAATAGTCAGCCTTCACGCAGGTGGACGACATGTCAAAGAAGCATACTCAGGAGGCCTAGTGGGGGTTGGGACCCTTCTGGACCCGTCTCTAACAAAAGCTGACGGTCTAATAGGGAATCTTGTGGGCAAGCCCGCCACACTTCCCCCGACGAGATTTGAGTTGACTCTGGATTTTCATCTCTTTGAGCGCGCTGTTGGGACGAAGGAGTTGGTTGAGGTGAAGGGGGTAAACGTCGGGGAGTCTCTTCTCCTAGACGTCGGGACTTCGCCTACTGTTGGCAAAGTCGTCGGTGTAAAGGGTGACAAGGCAGAGCTCAGCCTTACCCGTCCTGTCTGTGCGGAGGAATCGGCCAGAGTAGCTGTGAACCGAAAGATAGCTGGGAGATGGCGGCTCATCGGTTTCGGCATAATCGAATGAATGGACACAAGTCTTTTATTGCCCAGCGTTGATTTCAAAGCTCAATCTAGTTGAGAGTGGTTCTTCTGAATCACAGGGAACGTTTTCTTCGGACTTTTCATTTCAAGGATGTCGACAGGGTTCCAGACTATGAATTCGGCTACTGGACTGAGACGATTGACAGGTGGCATAGGGAAGGGCTCCCTCTCGATAAACGTGATGACAGGAATATCGAACTCTACCTTGGGCTGGAGGGATGGGACTGCGGCGAATGGTTGCCTGTTAGAACCGGGTTCTGGCCTCCACTGCCTGGGAGAGTGCTTAAGAGGGAAGGAGACAGGGAAGTCGTTGATGACGGCATGGGAGGCGTATACATGTGCTCAGTGAACACTTCAACCCCTCCTCATTACACTCGTCATCCGCTGAAGAATAGAGAAGACTGGGAAATGCTGAGTCCCTTTCTTGATCCAGACACTCCGGGTCGCTTCCCCTTGAACTGGGGCGAGATAGTGCAGAGCTATGAGGGACGCGACCATCCACTAGGGATAAGTGTTGGAAGCCTCTACGGTTGGCTTCGAAACTGGATGGGCGTAGAAGGGATCTCCATAGCCTTCTATCGTGACCCAGACTGGATTGCGGAGATGATGGACACTCTGGCTGACCTTTGGATCAGTGTGATTCGAAGGGCGTTGCGGTCGGTTGAGGTTGACTTTTCCTCGTGGTGGGAGGACATGTGCTATAGCAAGGGACCACTCTTGTCTGTTCGCCATTTCGAAGAGTTCATGGTTCCCAGATATAAGAAGGTCACAGATGTTCTGAAGGAGTATGGCGTGAGCATAAATGTCCTAGACTGCGACGGAGACATTGCCCTGCTCGTACCGGGTTGGCTCAAAGGAGGGATAAACTGCATGTTTCCTCTAGAGGCTCGGTTCACTGACGCTTACAAGTTGAGGGAAACCTTTGGGCACAATGTCTTACTGATGGGCGGCGTCGACAAGCTGGCTCTCATCGCCGGTGAGCAAGCGATCGACAAGGAGCTAGAAAGGCTTAACCTCTTGCTTGAGGATGGCGGCTTCATACCGCTAGTAGATCATAGGTGCCCGCCGGGGGTCTCCTATTCTGCCTACAAGTACTATCTGAAGAAGAAACGAGAATGGATCGGCAGGAAAGATGTCGAGCCAATAGGGTAGCCTCCCTCTGCTCCGAATCACTCGTCACCATCGGCTCTTCGTTTCTTCGCTGGGTAGAATGGCTTAAGTAAGGAGGCGGATAAGCTCTAGTTCTGAAAGTTGCACATCTCACGTTGGCGGGTTGGGACTCATGGATCGCATCAAGGTGGTGTCTCCCTGTAGCTCAGCAAACCTTGGGTCAGGCTTCGATATCTTTGGTTTAGCTCTTGAAATCTTTCATGACGCTCTGTCCGCAGAACTAGCAGACGGCGGCACAACTGTTGAGGTTGCGGGCTTGGACGCTGATAAGATCCCCACGGACTTGGACAGGAATTCGGCCGGTCTCGTTGCTAAGAGGTTGACTGAGGGTCGCGAGATCGGAGTCAAGATAAAGATTGAGAAGGGAATACCGTTGAAGATGGGTCTTGGTAGCAGTGGTGCCTCGGCGGCTGCATGTGCAGTGGCCTTGGACTCTCTGTTGGACCTAGGTCTGTCACAGGATGAGTTGGTGAGCGCAGCTGCTATGGGTGAGACGGCAGCTGCCGGTGCGAGTCATGCTGATAACGTGGCTGCATCGATTCTTGGCGGGTTTACCATGGTGCAAGCCCGTGGCGAGTCGCTTCACGCGGTGCGTTTAGACCCGCCGCCTAACCTGAAAGTGGCCTTGGCCATGCCCTTGATCGAGACACCCGAAGGCAAGACGGCTATGGCTAGGGCGATTCTGCCCAAGTCTGTTCCTTTCGAGAGTGCGATCTCAAACGTGAGAAATGCGGCTTCGATAGTTGCGGGCTTCCACCTTGGCGATGTAGATATGATTGGGCGTGGGATGGAGGACGTGATTGTTGAGCCGGCTAGAATGAGTCTTATCCCGAACTATGAGGCGGTGAAAAGGGCTGCCTTAGGCTCCGGCGCTTCAGGCGTGGCCATTAGCGGCGCAGGTCCAGCCGTGATCGCCATAGTCGATGACACCGAAGTGTCCGCCGTGGACGTGGCCTGGGCTATGAGAGACGCCTTTCTGAGCGCAGGTATACAGTGTGAATCTTGCTGCTCGAAGCCTTCATCTGAAGGTACGGTCAAGGTCCCGTGGTGAGAAGATGGGAGTGAAGGAGAGGCCCGTAATCGCCGTGACGATGGGGGATCCAGCTGGCGTAGGCCCGGAGATTGCGGTCAAGGTTCTTTCTGCGGCTGGTGTTTGCGGTCTCTGTAGACCTGTTCTCATAGGCGATCTAAGTCTAGTGGCAAAAACCGTGGAAGAGCTGAAGATCAACACCTCCTTTGAGGCTGTGGCTTCACCTAAGGAAGCTGTTGGCAAGGCGGGCTTTATCGAGGTTGTAGACTTGAAGAATGTCGATGTGGACGCTCTGGAGGTCGGAAAGATCTCTGTCGAAGCGGGCAAGGCATCAATCGAGTACATCGAGAGGGCCGCTGCTTACGCTTTGAAGGGAGAGGTTAACGCGGTAGCGACTGGGCCGATTAACAAGCAGGCGATTCAGTTAGCTGGCAGCCGCCATATCGGGCATACAGAGATTCTGGGTTCGCTCTGTGGTGTTGAGGATCCTTTGACGATGTTCTGGGTTCGGGGCGCGAGGATCTTCTTTCTGACTCGGCATCTGTCGCTGGTTGAAGCTGTCAAAGCTGTCAAGAAAGATCGGATTGTAAGAACC
>JBGVSY010000058.1:0-23489 GCA_041862235.1 Nitrososphaeria archaeon
GTCCAGACACAGACCAAGACGAGCACGGCTGTTAGCACGGTTACGGAATCAGAGGTACCGATGTACGCCTGGGGCATCATCATAATACTGGTAATCGTAGTCATCGCGATTGGGGCGCTGTACGCGAGGAAGTAACAGTCCCATCCCCCTTCCATTTTTTATTTAACGCAACTATCGTGTAGGATCAAGAAGGGCTCAAGAGTTGGCGCAATCAATCAATTCCTTGGCCATGACATAAATAGCCAGTCGATTCCAAGAGACAAAGCCAGGTGTGAGCCACATTGCACAGCCAACGCCGACGAACACCCCTTCAGATGCGTATCCTGTCAATAGCTGGAGCCCTCCTCGTGACTTTTCTCTGGTCTTCTTCATACATTCTAGTCAAGATCGGACTTCAGGAGATCAAACCACTCTCGTTCGCCGCGGCTAGATACGTGTTGGCATTCCTCATCTTGCTCGCAGGCACGTCCGTCAGACGAAGCCGCGTGCCCTCCACTGGCTTCACACGAAGGCTGTGGATCCTTCTCGTTGTAGTCGGTCTTGCCGGCTATACGCTAGCGCAGGGATTTAACTTCTTAGGTCTCTTCTATCTTCCGGCAACAACCACGAGCTTCCTACTGAACTTCACACCAATTTTCGTCGTCTTCATGGGGATTCCTCTGCTTCGTGAGAAACCGTCTGGCTATCAAGCCGCTGGCATAACGATCGCCGTCATCGGCGCCTACCTGTTTTTTCTCGTCCCGATTACCAGCAGCGAGGTTCTAGGCGTCGTCATCGTTCTTCTCTCAGGGCTAGGGTGGGCCTGCTACATGGTTCTTGTGCGGGAGCTACAGATCAGGTCCAAGATAAACGCTTGGACTCTGACCACGACTACGATGGGGATCGGGAGCCTAGCGCTCACGCTGATGGCGTTGGCGATCGAAGGTGTTCCATCCATCACTTTGCGAGGCTGGCTAACCATCGCCTGGTTGAGCTTCGTCAACACTGCTTTCGCCTTCTATCTATGGAACCGAGTTCTCGGACTCATGAAGGCCTACGAGCTCTCTGTAATCCAGAACACGATGCTCGTCCAGATCGCGTTCCTCTCATGGATTTTTCTAGGCGAGACCTTCACCCCAATAATGGTAACGGGCATGGGCCTTGTTCTGGCAGGGGTGTTCATCGTCCAAGTGATGAGACACGCTGATCGAACAGATCGACCAATCGCGGCGTGAGATCGCTTGGTCTAATCTGCGAATCCGTGTACGCAGGCCCCATGAGATTCGAGATCGTCTACCGGTTGAGTTGACATGCTACGCCATCACGTTGGATGGACGAGTCGATCGACGATTGACTGCCTAGCAGCTGGTCAAACAGGCGCCACGGATAGCGCCAAGAACGTCGCCTCAAACCCCAGGAGAGGTGCAATCAGCCAAGACGACACCACAAGAAGGACGCTCCTCCTGTTCAGTATCCTGTACTTTCTTGAATACGCTGCACCGATGATTCCAGACGTTACCGTCTGGGTGACGGAGATCGGGACGCCGAGTTGAGTTGCCGCTTCAACGATCATCGAGCCGGCCAGCTGTGAGTAGAGCGCCGTCGAATAGGTCAGGCTGTACATTCCCTCCCCGATTCTTCGCGCCACACCTGATCCCAGTACGAATGCACCCACCGCCGCACCAACACCGGCCACCAACAACGTCAAGTTGAATTCGACAGGGGAGAACGTCACGACAAAACCCAACGTGTTCGCTCCAACGCTATAGGCTGTGAAGAACGCGACGAAGATTAACAAGACCTTGGAAATGCGAAGTCGGCGCCAGACATCTTCGACAGCCAGGCGCTCGTGCAGGATAACGCCGGTGCCGGCGAGGACTGCAGCAACTACGGGACCCACGATCCATGCGGCCATGATGAGCAACAAGTAGCTACCCCTGATAGGCATGCCTTGATGCAAAGCCAGCGCTATGGTTGCTCCTACCAGCGCCTGCGAGATAGAAACCGGGATCCGCACCATCTGTCCTAATAACAGAATGACGATGATAACAAGCAGGGTCAGAGAAATGCTCGTTGCGTTTGATCCCGAAACAACTTCGCGCCGAAGCAGTTCAAGCTTCTTTCCCTCCAGCGTCAAGCCGAGAACGTACCCGAGGGCCGCGAGGGCAACTCCAGCGTTCTTGGTGACGACTCGCGCCCCGATCAGCGTACCCGAGCAGGCGGAGAGACTGTTGCCACCTACAAGGAGTGAAGCTATCCCCGTCAAGACAATGATGGCCGGTTCTGCAATCACCAAGACGCTCAGATCCCTAGAGAGGTCAAGATCGCCACGACCAGGTTCGAGGCGTCCTCACAGTTGTCCACCATGTCATCGGCCTCAACGGTGACTTCGATCAGGTGGTGGAAGGTCCAGTGTTCAAGCTCCTTTGCCTGTCTATAGACATCGTCAAGAATGTTGTCCTTCACCTCGTCAGCCTGTTCCTCGATGTCTTCAATCTGCCTTGCGAGCGAGGAGGCTTCCCGTAGATTCGCGCCCGTAGAGATCAACTGGCACAGCTTCTTCACGCCTTCTCTGCCCAGAAGGACTAGCTTGCCTACTTTCTTGTAGAGGTCCAGTTCGACCTCGCTCTCTCCGGGAAAGTAGTACTTGCAGTGCCTCTGGATCTCCCTGCTTATGCTGTGCACCCCGTCGAGAACCGAGTCCACGGTGTCAACCAGCTTGGCGAAGTCTGCTGTCAGAGGAGCCGTGAGGGCTCCCCCAGAGATTTCTTCCTCAAGCCGCCGAACAATCTCATCTCCTTTCCTCTCCAACCGAGCTATCTCGGCGGTGTATCGCTCCGCTAGTGCCGGATCCTTCAAACCCTCACGGAAGATGTTCAACAACTGGTCGACCGCCTTCTCCGCCAAACCCACATGCCGCGCCAGCACGTCAAACAGTTTCTTCTCACCCGGCGTGAAGAAGTCTCTTATTCTCCGCAGCAATTCTCTTTCACCCCACTCCCACCAAGAGGGGAAACATAGCCATAGCAACAGCCTCCTCAGCCATTGAGCTCAGATTTTCCCGATGAATCTCATCTCTTCAGACATATCTCGACACAAGGATCGATCGATCGAGTTCTCAGTGATCGGATTGCTTCCGTGATTGAACCCTCAGCCAAGCCTTTCTGTACGGGCCTCTGGACCTCTTCCGGCTCTTCCTTCTTTTGCCCGCTCGAGCCAGCCGATCTTCCTCCGCGGCCTCAGCAGATTCCTCCTGAGCTTCTCCCATAGCACGACGCATGGCTGATCCCTCCTTCAAGAATAAAAAGGGTATCCAGGCAACCTCTTACGACCGACCCACAGCACTCGTGATCCCTCGCTCCCCCGCCAATCGAAGTCAAGGATCTATGCCAAGACGGCTTCCTTTCTCTTTGCGAACCTCCTCTCAATCTCGGCTCGGTGAAGGGTGTTCATCGTGCAGAAGGGAATGAGCCGTCCATCAGGAACGGCGTAGTGAATCCCGCAGCGCTGAACCCGCTGCAGATCGAAATTGTAGCTGTCCATGAAGTGCATTGCACCGACCATGATGATCTTCCTCATCAGCATCCCGAGGGCCTCGTAGCTGCCCTTCGTGACCACTCCCCTGACCATGGGGCGGAGGACCTTCAAGTTGAGGTGTCTGAGGCTGGAGAACATCTTCAGCTGAGCCCTCCGCCTCTTCCCTTGGTTTGCGAGTTCAGCAACGCGGTCCATGTCATCCATGAATCGATCCACGTTTGCGTATTTCGTTATCGGTACGAGCTTTCCGTTCTCCACAAAAGCGAAGGTAGCCATCCCACAGTGTTCATGCATCGTGAACTCAGGGTATCTCTTTCCCTTCAGAGCGCCTACGGCCCTTGCGAAGGGAACCACGGTTGGCACGGGATAGAAATCCTTCATCTTGATCTCGCCCTCCGTCTGCTCCTCCACAAGCTGCATGAAATCCGGTATCGTGATTCTGTACTCCCTCAGCTTCTTGCGATCGATTCTTCCCGTTATGGATACAGGCTGTACATTCACACATCTTACGATGTCGGAGTTCTTCGCTGCGAACCTCATTATGTCACCGACCTGGTGGTCGTTTACCCCCTTTACGAGCGTCACGACGAGAACTGTGGAGTCGTGTCCAACCTTTCTCAAGTTCTCGATCGCCTTCTGCTTCAGGGGCCAAAGATCAACTCCTCTCGTCGTCAGGTAAGGCTCGGAAGTGACACCGTCGAACTGCACGTAGAAGCTGCTAACACCAGCGTCCTCAAGCCTCCGGAGATACTCCACGCTGTTGGCTATCCTTATTCCGTTGGTGTTCACCTCAACGTGGTCAATCCCGACCTCATGCGCATATCTCACGAGGTCAGGCAGGTCCTCCCTCAGAGTCGGCTCTCCACCGGAGAACTGGAGGCCCTTCACGGAGACCGGCCTGTTTGCGGCCATGAGATCAAGCATCTTGAAGATCTCTTCCTTGGTCGGTTCGTACACGTGGCCTGCTGCAGCAGCGTTGGCGAAGCATATGGGGCACCTTAGGTTACATCTGTTCGTCACATCGATTATTGCCAGAACTGTGTGGCTCTTGTGCTCGTTGCAGATGCCACAGTCATGGGGACACCCCTTCTCTGTCCTCTTGGTTTGGGGGTTCTCCAAGCCGTCCCCGATCTTCATCCAGTTCCTGGCTTTCTCATACTCCTCAAAGTTGCTCCAGTAGATGTCTTCATAATACCCGTGGTCAGGACATGTCTTTCTTATGAGAACCTTGCCACCGTCCTCAACTATCTCCGCCGGGAGCACCTTGAGACACTCTGGACAGAGAGAGTCTGTGTTGGAGAGATGCTGCACCTGATCTCCCTTCGCGAGGGCTCCGAAAAGCCGTGGATATAAAAGGCTGTCGACCCATAGGAGACGCAACCCAAGCGAGATACGAGTGTGGGAGATTTGAGAGCAGCCCTGATCCGAGCGAGGAGCAGCTCATCTGCGTCATGAGATCTTGGGTCGGAGGCGGACTCATACAAGCTCTGCGGCTGCCCCGGGGCTCCTCTTTCAAAGCGAAGGGATGACCATTCTCAGACCTATTATGAAGAGGAAGGCACCGAACACCTTTCGAAGCCTGCCTGGTCTGATCCTCCTGGCGAGCCTAGCGCCAATCTGAGCGCCGATGACCGAGCCTACCGCCAAGGCGGCAGCATATTCGAAAACAACGTTTCCTTGAACGATTTGCGTGGCTGCGGCCGAAAAAGAGCTGAAGACGATCATGAATGCGGAAGTCGCGACTGCGATGTGCATTGGGATCCCCACGAGCAAAGTCATGACTGGAACCATCACCGCTCCTCCACCTATCCCTAGGAGGCCTGACGCCACTCCTGCGAGGAAGCTGAAAGCCACACCAGGCAGCATGCTAGCCTTGTATTCGAAAAGCATGCCCTTCGAGTCTGCTATGCTTCTCACCCAACCTCCTCTTGTGGTAGAGGTTGTCGAGACACGCTTCTCGGAGGAGAACACCATTCGCAGAGACACAGCCATCATGAATAGGCCGAAGAGGTCCCTCAACAATTGGGTTGAAACAAAGCTTGTTGCATAGGCTCCCAAGGCGCTGCCAGGGATGGTTCCGGCGGCAAGAGCGAGGCCTAACCTGTAGTCTATCCGCTTCTGCCAGGCATAGGCTGCCGCTGCTGAGAGAGATGTCGCAACGATCACTGACGAACTCGTGCCCACTGCCTTCTGGGAGGTAAACTCGAAGAGAAGCACCAGAGTCGGCACTATGAGCGCACCTCCGCCGATGCCGATCAGCGCGGCGACGATCCCGATGAACACGGCTAAGAGTGCGAGAGAAACTCCGAGTGAAATCTCCAGCAAAACACTGAACCTCCCTGATCAGTCAGCACCATGTGAAAGCGAGTTTTCCACCTCGTGGGCATCCAATGGCTGCAACGCCAGAAACGGTGGATATTAGACTTCTTGTTGGGATAGCACCAGCCTCCAGGAAAGGCAACTGCTCAGCCCCAGATCGATCGACGTCCACTCAAATCTCTCGTTGTTCTCGGCGAAATCGATCGATCTGTCTGTTCACATCTTTTAAATATGCGATGGATGGCTAACCCTGCACATTGAATGGGTGCAGCAAAACTGTATGGGAGCCGAGCTTATGAAAGAGGTTCTATATCGCGATGTCTCGGGTGAAGAGATCTCAGTAGATCTTCCCCTGACCTCGACAGTTGATGTGGGGCAACTCAAGGGAGAGATCGGATTGCCCGAGTACGTCGACATGGACTATTTTCCCATGCGGAGAGCGGTTGTCACCATCTGGGCCGCCAAGCACGCTCATGAGCTTCACAAGTTATTTCCACAACGGGTAGAGAAGAGAGTGGAGAAGAAACCGATCTCTGTTCTACTGTTTGGTGGCGGCGGTTTTCGTTTGTGCTGCCCTAGCTCGAACGCGAGTGGTGGGCCATTCTCCAGAGATCTGAAGGATGTGGACATCATAGTGTCTAAGCGTCAGGCGACCGACTTTTACAGGATGCTGCTCCTTCTGAGTGAGATCTGCGGATCAAAATTCCTTCACTTCAGAACACCTTCCGACAAGTATTTCAACGCCATAAGGCACGGAGACCGCTACAGGATCCGGGCCATCGACAGCGTCAACCCGGACGGAACCCCTGTGCCAGGTGTGATGGACATTCTCTGCGACCACATCGATCTTCGTCACAAGATGGATGCAAAAGAGGCGCTTCGGGACCCTGAGGGCAACTTCTACACCATAGGGCTTGAGGGCCTCATTCTGTCCAAGTGTATGTTCATCATGGAGGTGCCTGAGGCGAAGGTCCCCGCTCTCAAGGATTCGGGTCAGAAGCACAGAATATTGAACTATCCCCACTACGGGCCTGACGCAGTCCTGATAGGAATGGAGGAGAAGGACACTAAGGATGTTTGCGCCGCCTTCCTCGACCATGAGATCGGAGAGGGGTACGGCGAGATCAATCCCCGCAAGATCGGGGATATTCTGAAGAGAGACAAGAAATTCAGAAAAACGGTGCGGCTGAACCTAGAAAACATAGTTCGAAACGAGGAGTACCTAGCGCCGCTCGGCGTCTCTGCCGCAGACATTTCGACGATAGTTGAGCGCATAAACACCACACTCCAATCTATCGAACAGTCCAGGGAGAGATGGGACAAGCCCTGGTGGAATACAGATGTGGAAACACCTGACATAACGTAAGCTCCTCTACGGGTTGCTCTCAGCAAAAACTCACAATTCGGTCACAAAAACAGCCCCTCGACCGCTAGAATCCAACGGACCGACAGAAAGTTCTAAATACTCTGGTCCGGCCTAAACCTCCTTCTTAGGGAATAAAATTGGAGGCCGAAAAAAAGGTCTTCGTTCGAAAAGCCACTGGACTCGTTAGGGAAATCGGACCCCTCGTCGCCATACTCATAGTCTGCTCGAACGTCATCGGCTTGGGATGGCAGAAACGTCTGTTCCAGTTCTCGGCAACCGGCACACCAGAGACTGCGTACATCCTTGGCCTGCCGCCCGTCGTCATGTCCTTCATCATCGTAGGCATCATCGTCCTTCTCACGGTTTGGGTCTTCGCCCTCTTGAGCGCCGCCATGCCTAGGTCGGGTGGAGGCTACATCTACATATCGAGGCTCATCCACCCGTTCGTCGGCTTCGTTGCATCCTGGATGGAGTACTTCAGCATCGCCGTTTCCTTCGGGCTCATCGGAACCGCGGTCTACGAAGCAATCCTCATTTACGGGGGCCTGGCCAAAGTGGACCCTGGTCTCTTGGACTTCCTTGGCCAACCAGCGGTGCTGATGCTCGGAGGCATGGTGATTGTCGTCGTCTTCTCTGTCATCGCCCTGTTCGGGGTGAAGCAGTTCGGCAACCTGATGCAGGTAATGTTCTGGATCCCGTTGGTGATCACGATTCTGCTCTATGTGGCGATGCTCTCCGCTACCCCGGAAGTCATGACAGCCGGAATCGAAGAAGTCTCAGGGGCCGCTCCCGAAGCCTTCACTCAGAAAGCCCTTGACTTGGGAATGGCCGACACCGGAGTCGACTACATGACCGCCCTGTCCTCTGCAACCATTGGCACCTACTGGGCCTACATCGGGTTCGCTGCATCGACCTTCGTGGCGGGCGAGGTGAAGGAGGCCACGAAGAACCTGCCGAGGGCCCTCTTCGTAGCCAACATCTTCATCGTGCTCCTCTACATCACGATCTCGTTGGTCGCTACGCGCGCAGCCACGATGGTGGGGAAGGTGGGTGACTACTCCTTCTTCAGCGCCTATGCGTATCTCTCCTACGGAGAGCATGGAAACATGCTTGCCGAGGTGAGCGGAACGATGCCCAGGGCGTGGATGCCAAATATCGCCGGCTTCGCTGCCTGGGGCTTGGGCTGGAACTGGTTGGTCATGGGCGTCCTGGTCTTCGCCGTCCTCTGGGTCGCCAACGACATCCCGCCATTCATCCTCACCACATCGAGGATAATCTTCGCCATGGCCTTCGACAGAGTTATGCCTGAGAGACTAGCGGATGTCAGCGAGCGATGGCACACACCGACCTACGCTATTCTGCTCACCATGTTCGTGGCCTTCATCGGGAACATGGCTGAATCAGACATCATAGCGGACGTGCCCATAATCGGAGGCTACATCAACTCCGGGGGAGGAGTTGTCGCCACAGACATCTGGGATGCGATCTTCTTCGTTCTAGCAGCGCTGTCAGCTGTCTTCTTCGTCTGGACCGCGAAAGGCAGGAGCATCTACGAGAAGTCCGCGTACAAACCAAACAGGGCGTTGATCGGAGCTCTAGGCATAATAGCGGCAGTAGCCAACCTATACGTGCTGTACCTCTTCTACGATGGCTGGAAAGGAATCGCGGAACCGTGGATTTTCACGCTGATCCTCATCATCGTCGGGGCCATAATCTACTTCGCCTACAAGAGCAGGGGCTCCAGGGTAGGCGTCGACTACAGTACCATCTACGCTGAGATTCCGCCGGAGTAGGATCCGGCGTACCCTCCTTTTTTGCATTGACCCCTGAGGGAAGCGACTACTCTCTCTCACGCTTGTCCAGAAGCCGCCAGACGCCGAAGTCTCCCACGGTCTCCGTGGTTTCGACGGGCTGATACCACATCTTCCTCGCGCCTATCTTCGCTCGCATCTTCCAGCCCATAGATTTGGGTTCTCTCTCAATGCATTCGAGAAGCATGTCTATCTTCGAACCGAGGTCCTGCGCCTCTTCCTCCGTCAGGTCCGTCATTTTCGGCAGGAAGGCTTTCACGCCTTTGAGGTTGTTGGTCAAAGTGTAGTAGAATCCCCAGTCCTTTGAGAGTAACTTTGCGATGCGCCCGATGTTGACAACGTCACTCTCCTCTCTCTCCTCTAGACGGTGAGCCCTGAGAAGTGTCAGCGTGTCCTTCAGATCTTTCTCGCTGAAGTTGACGATCTGCAGCTTCTCCAGCAGCAGGTCTCCGAGAGGAATCGTCGGGAAGTCCAGTTCCAATCGGTTCCTGAAATCCAAGGGATGATTGGCCACCAGCAGCTTGTCAAAGAACACGTCGACGAAGAACCAGCCCTTAGAGTGGAAGTAGATCTGCCTCTCTGAGGCGGCGGTAGACAGTGTTGCTCGACGCTTCACATAGCCGACCGACTCGAAGAGGTCTTTCATTTGGTTCCGTTGCTTCCTGTAGGACATGAAATCGAGGTCGGTGAACTCCTGTTCACCCTCGCCCAGCCTGCCGATTCGGGTAGCGAAATCCTGGTAGTCCAGGCAATGAAGGCGTATCCCCACCCCTCCCATTGCCCTTAGAACTAGGTCCCTTCTCTGGGCTTCCTCGACTATCCTTCCGGCTTCGTCTAGGAAGATCTGTGAGGGGATGATTCCCCCCCACTCCGGCGGCAGCTCCATTTCCCTCTCTTCCCCCATCTTCGCTCACCACGGGATCTGATGACCTATCGACTCCAGCCAATCGGTCGCTTTATATATTTCCAATCGACAGTCGAACGTGACGCCTACTTGATCCCTGCGGACGACTTCATCCTTCGAATGGAGAAGGAGCTGATGGGCGGCAGAGGACGGTTTATAGCAGACTTCAAAGAATCGTTCAGGCAGTTCAAGGTCCGCGGCGTCGAGTTCGACGCCATGATAAGGGGAAGCACCAGGGTGAAGGGATTCTTTCTGTCGAGGGTCTTTTCATACCTGGTGAGCCCGAACTACCAGGTTGCCTGCTTCATCCTCTCGATCGACTCCAAGAAGGTCTTTCGTAAGGAAGAGTATGGACGACACGTGGCCGCAATAAAGTCCTTCATGAAGCGCGAAGAGATCAATTGGACTTGGCTCTACATGGCGGGCCACGAGCCAAAGCCCAGAATGAAACGGGCTGTGGAGAGAACCACTGAAACGTCAACCGGGGTGGTGTTAGTGGATCTTGAGACAAGAGAGGTGTTTCACAGTGACTCGTATATTGGCAGGCAAGCGGCCAAGTACGTGAGATTCCCAAAGGGGTAGCGGGCGATGGCCGAAACGCTCTCACCAATTCGGAGATTCTCATTGTTCAAGATGTGCATGGCGGTGTTCGCCTTGGAGGCTACCTTCGTCGTCTTGATCTTGCCTATGTTCGTTCCCATCCAAACCATCCAGTCCTTTGCCCCGTTGATCATAATCATAAACATCGCCATAGCGGTGCTGGTGGGCTGGAGGATATACGGGACGTATAGCCACATTGTCTTCTCCTATGACGCAAACGGATTCTCCGTCAAGAAAGGAAGAAGCAACGAGTTGACCCACACGTGGAGTGAATTCTCCACTGTCACCTTGGCCCGCAACGACTACGCCGAATTCTTCGTTCGCCTCTACCGGGGCAAGGAATCGTTTGACATACCCGCCTCCAAACTCAGGCTGGATCCGTACGCCTTTCGCCTCAGGGTCGCGGATCTGGTCAAGCGGTCTAGGTCGCCCCGCTCCTAGGCCTCGACGCGCTGAAGCCTTGGAATCTTCCTTCCTTCAAGCTCTACTAGGAAGGCGCGCAATATCCCTTCTCCGTACTCGCTGCCAGGGTTGAGGCACTTGGTTCTGCCTATGTTAACGAACCCGGCGCTCTCGTGGATGTGTCCATGGAGGCCAAGCAGCGGCTGATACTTCTCTATAGCCCTTCGAACTGACTTGGAGCCAACCGGGATCATGAGGGGCCTGCCGTGGGCGTAGACAGGGGTGAAGTCTGGTTTGAGCTTGGGGGCGAGATCGATCTGGCAGTCGTAGGGAGGACAGTGAAAGCAAAACACTGAGCTGCTTACGTTCCGTATCTCGGAAGCCACTCTCTCGATCCTTTCCCAAAGTTCTTCCTCACTGCACTCGCGGGGGCTGTTCCACGGCGTCGGATTGCTCCATCCGAGGCAAGCCACTTCGTGCTCGTCGTCAAGGGCGACGACGTTCTCCTCCCCGTAGATCACACGGCTGTTCTGCTTGATAACCTCATCGATTTCAAAGACATCATCGTTGCCGGGGCTGAGTATTACCCTGCACTTGTCAGGGACCCTGGGGGGAATGAGCGTCAACCAATACCCCACAATCTCGACCTGCAACCGCTTGAACAGGTTCTCCCTCTTCTCCTCGTTTGCTCGGATCTCAACGGCCTCTTCAGGCGTCGTTCTGTAGGGGATGTACGCCGCCCTACGTATCTCTTCCTCAAACGAAGCCAACTCCTTCTCCTCAAGAACCCGGTCTTTGCCGTGTAGCGACGAGTCGTATCGACCATCGTCCCTCTTGATCAAAGGAACTATCAATTTGCCGGTCATGTCTCCGCTCAGAACCAAGGCGTCCAGGTCAAAGTACTTAGACGAGTTCAAGAACTTCTTCCACACCTCTTCGGAGCCATGCAGGTCTGTGCCAAACAAGAACCTCGTCCTAGCCATGCATCGCCACCTCCATCGACCTTCTCGTCCGCTCTTCTTCGAGGGCGGATCGATCGATCGTTCTTAATCTTTTCCCAGGTGAGAACGGAGAGGACACTCGTACACTGGGTTGTGCAAACGAACAAGCTTTAATTGATCGCGAGGTGCAGACGGTTGAGCGGATGGTTGTTCATGTCTAGGTCTCCTATGGTGAAGAGAGCGTTCTATTCGATAGTGGCAAGCATACTGTTGACGCTCGTCATCATCCCCTCGGTCGATCCTCGTGGCTACAGCTGGTACTGGTATGTTCTTCTGGTGCCCTCCGCCATGTTCATTGCCGCTGCCTACCTAGCGTGGACAAGGCGATCAGGAGGCCTTGTTCTGGGGATGATTCTGTCAGTCGTCACCGCCATCCTAATGCTCCTTGATGTGGTAGGGCTGACTCCGGTTTCCCCGCCCCCGACAACCGTCAAAGTTCTTAGCCTCGTGACGACCATCGTACAGGTCTTCGTCTTTCAACTCTGTTGGGCTGGCTACAGAGAGATGAAATTGACGTCTGTTTGAAACGATTAATAATGAGCCTGGAAACGAGGCCGGTGGGCGGAGGGTTCGCAATCTTGTCTAAGGAAGGTGTAGCCTCGGAGATTATGACCAAGAGCGTGATAACGGCTCGACCCGATGACAGTCTGCTTCAGGCAAACGAATTGATGGAGAGGCACGGCATCAGCAGGGTAGTGATCGAAGATGAGAACAGAGTCGTGGGGATCATAACTCGAAAGGATCTCGTAGCCTTCCTCCTCGATGACGTTTCACCTCGCGGCATGGACGAAATGAAGACAAGTGAAGCCATGACCACTGGGCTGATTACAGCAGAGCTGACCACTCCTGTCCAAGAGGTAGCGAAGAAGATGGTGTGGAGAGACATCAGCTCCGTGATCATTGTCGACGCACAGGGCATGCTCGCAGGCATAGTCACGAAATTCGATCTAACTATGCACTGCGCCAAGCGCTGCGTCGGTGTCTACAAGGTGCGGGACTTCATGACCCCGAACCCTGTGACCGTGAAGCCGACACAGTCTGTTTTCTCCGTGGTCTCGACTATGAGGGAGAAGAATATAACAAAGGTATTGGTCGCGGAAGAGACGGTCCTAGGAATAATAACTCTGGCAGATCTATCCTCGGCTGGAGCTATGTTCGCACCGGCCAAGTTAATCAGAGAGAAGAAGGCGGTCTCAGTCAGAGGTCTCATTGTTCCCGCAGCAGGCATCACGAAACTGACAGCGAGGGACATCATGACGCCAAAGCCCAAGACGGTGCAGGAAGACGAGGACTTATGTGAGGCGGCGGGGATTATGGCGCGCAAGAGGTTTGGAGGTCTACCCGTGATCAATGTCCGAGACGAGTTGGTTGGGATCATAACGGAGACCGATGTGACAAGGGCCCTTGCTTCCCCGCGGCGGCAGTGAAGCGGGTGACCATACAGTAGTTCTACTGCAACCTGTTTAGAAGGAGCAGTTCTGTCATCTTCTTGGATCGATCCAGACCTAGTCGGTCTTTAGGACGTCCCTCAGCCTCTTGTACTCCCCCTTTCTGTAGTACTTGATCTCCGTGTCCAATTTGACTCGCAGACCGAGGTTTCTGAAAAGCAGGTAGAGTGAAGAACCGTCGATCTTCCCCCGGATCTTACCCATCCGTATGGCGGCTGCCAGCGCCTTCAGTACCTGTAGCGTCTCTCTCGGATACTGGTCGAGCGAGGCTCTTAGAACCTCCTCCCCTCTGTCGCCTAGCCTGCCCTTCACCGTCTCAAGAGGATCTGGTTTCGATCGATCGATCCCCTCTTTGATCTCTTTCTCTTTCTCCTTGGCCTCAGCAAGTCTTCTTAGGCGTCTCAGCTGCAGCATCTTCAGCTCCAAGTCATCGTCTGACAACTGGCATCACGATCGGAAGGTCGCATCGTACGTGGTAACCCAACGCCGAGTAGCTTCAATCACATTCGGTCAAACACCCGAAGAACGACGCCCCACAGTCGTAGCCCATCGCTCTTCCAAGAACTCAGCTATGGTTCTCTTTCTTCCCCGGCTTCCAGGTGTCGATATCGCTCCGGTAGCTCGGGGAAAGTAGTCTTCATTCTCTGTGCAGCTACTTCAGATGCTTCTCGTAGTATCTTCTGCGCTTCTTCATCTCGCAAGGTAACCTCGGGGCCCACACCAGTCACGGTGCCGGCCTCGACCAAGAGGGAGTCGAGCATCTCGTCTATTCTTGCAAGTCCGCCGGCGACCTCTGGAACAACGCCGCTCAGTTCTCCCTGGATCTGCTGTACTATGGTCACTGCTGGCGCGAGCACGCCCATGATGTCACCGAATTCTCTCACGGTCTCTAGACGCAGAACTACTTGCTCCAGCGATAGCTGGCTTCTCAGTATCACCCGCGACATCTTTCTGAGCTCGGCTATCTCGTTTGCATACATTGCGGCCCTGGAACTGTCCTTCTCTTGCTCTGCCTTCACACACTGCTCAAAGAGCTCCTTGCCTCTTCCGGAGAGGCGTGATGAAGTCCTGTTCAGCTTCTCGACCTGGACCTTGAGCTGGGTGAGCACGTCCTGCAGGCGATCCTTGGTGAACCATTTATCCTTGTCAGGTTCGGGTGTGAGAACCCTGACTTTTTCCCTCTTGAATGGATTCCTTACCAACGCGCCTATCCTCTACGGGGTTGGCTCGCCGTGAACTATATAAACCCTCAATGCCGTATTTTGACGTGGTTTCTCTCGGTGGGATCCCTCGTTGATATCTCAGGAGCTTGAAAAACTCGCTGCTGATAGAGCGAAAGAGGCGGTCCAGCTGGACTCTCAGGGCCTAAGATCGAGGGCAATTGCAAGGTATCAGGAAGCTATAGATCTTCTGCTCAAGCTCCAATCGTTCTGCGAAAGTCCCAGGATAAGGCAGGTCTATCTTGACAACGCCGAGAGATACCAGGCCAGGATCCAACAACTCAGGGAAGGTCGTGGAGAGATAGTTTCTCAGGAAGGCGAAAGATCAGGGTTCGAGGAGCTTGTGCTGAGCGAGAAGCCCGATGTCTCGTGGAGCGACGTGGCCAACCTACAACAGGCGAAGATAGCCATCAAGGAGAGCATAGTCTACCCATTCAAGAGGCCTGATCTCTACCCGCTTGGCTGGCCCAGAGGAATTCTTCTTTTCGGCCCTCCCGGATGTGGCAAGACCCTTCTTGCCGCAGCGGTGGCTGCGGAGATCAGCGCAACTTTCTACTACGTGGACGCTGCCTCGGTCATGTCCAAGTGGCTTGGTGAGTCGGAGAAAAACATCGCCAGACTCTTCTCATCCGCCAGGGAGGCATGCACGCGCGGCAACCCATCGATCATCTTCATAGACGAGCTAGACTCGCTTGCTGCTGTGCACAGGGTTGAGGTTGGGGGAGAAAGCAGGGCGAGGACGCAGCTTCTGAAGGAAATGGATGGGCTCAAAGAGAAGGGAAAGTCATTGCACCTATACGTACTGGGAGCCACAAACAAACCCTGGGAGCTCGACGAGCCCTTCATCAGGAGATTCCAGAAGAGGATACACGTGACTCTGCCAGACACATCCGGTAGGCTGGAGATGTTCAGACTCTATACCAAGGACCTTACCGTAGGCCCGAGCGTGAATGTGGAGCAACTTGCCAGCACGACTGAGAACTATTCGGGAAACGACATACATGACCTCTGTATGGCGGTTCAGATCGCCGTTGTGAGGGAGCTCTTCGAGACTGAGTCGTCCCAAACTGAGGGCAAGCCACGACCGATAACCATGGAAGACTTCCTCCAGGGCGTGCGGAATAGAGGCACCAGCGTCTCCATGGAAAACGTCAAGAGAATCGAGAACTGGTTCACCCGATACGGAGCTCAGTAGCGGGCCACGGAGCCGTTGTCGATTCGCTCTCATGCGACTGATCGGTAGGTCGCTTATGAAAGCTCGATCTTCTCTTCCAACGATCTACCCTGTTCAAGTGCTTCAGCGGCTTCCCTGGGCAGCTCGGGAAAGGCATCCTTAATTCGGTTTGCAGCAAGTTCCCTTGCCTCCAGGAGTATTCGCCTCGCTTCCTCGTCCAATTCTGGGGTGAGCTCGCGCTGACTGACAATGGCTCCCACGGAGGTCGAGAACAGGGTCTCTAGGCTTTGGTTGACCTCAGCCAGCACGGATTCAGTCTCGGGAATGACGTTCATCACTTCTTCTCTAACTTGCTCCACCACGGCCATCATGGGAACAAGGTCTCCGACAACATCTCCTATCTCATGCATTGTTTCGACCCTCAGCTTCACTCGCTCCAACACGAGTTGGCTGTGGAGAACGAGGCTGGCAAGCTTTCTGACCTCCGCTACCTCGCCGGCGAATATCTTGGCCCTCTCCGTTTCACCCGACTCGACGCATCGAACGCATGTCCGGAAGCAATCAGAGTCTCGGGTCTTCAGTCTGTTGTAGGTTCTGTTGATCCTCTCCAGCTGAACACGCAGACCGATGAGTGTGTCCTGAATTCTATGCGAAAAGGTGTCCGGCTCTTCGATCCCAGTCACAATCACCTCTTCCCTTCGCAGCGAGACGAGGTACGCATAGCATCTCCACAGGAACTTCTTCGCGCTGCGTGAAATGGGTCGCAGCCACGCGACCAACCGATCGAACACTAAGTGAAGCCTCCGGTCCGAATCATCAACTGAACCGACGGCAGAACTGCATAGATTTCTAGTTTTCAGGCCTGGGAATCTCCACATACTACGTTGATACTCCGAGCGAATGATCGTCCCGTCCGATCGATCCGCAGGCTGATGCTCGCTCACGCCTACGCCGCTTTGGCGCTTAGCGTGGTCCATTTCTCGGCGAGGGTGTCCCGCCGCGGCTTATACACCAGTTCGTAGAAGCTTCGCTGGGACAACAACACCTCACGATCGTACTTCTTCAGCAGCGCCAAAGCTTCTCTCCAGGCCTTCTCGAAGATGCCTGCGAAACGGGCCTCTATCTGTCTCTCGAAGTCCGTGTCACTCTGAACTTGGCCTCCGATCGTGAAGTATGTCTGTCCTTTTCGGACAGCCTTGAACGCCATCTCGTCTCCCAGGTGGTATACGGTTTTCGTCTCCTCGATTGGCTTTCGGAACATCCGCTCCTTGGTTCTGGCCATCTCAAGCTTCTTCCTGAACCCCCGTTTTGCCGCGGCGTAGAAGATGGCTCGGTTTAATCCCCAGCTCTTAGCCATTGACTCGGACATCCCCAGGATCAATGCTCGCGCCGCCTGTAGCGTCGCCATCACCTGGAAGCGTCCCACTCTCACGCCGACACCCTCCAGCCACTACATGTCTTGCGTTCATAAAAGAGTCTTGTCGATCGATCGATTCGCACGGTCAATCACGTGGTCAGTCCCTCGGAACCCGCTGGAATGGTTTATATTCGGCTTGCGATGGCCTCGGCTGCACAGCCATGGGCGTCCTTGAGTTCCTTTCTACGGTGATCCTGATCACCGCTTCCGGGGCGCTCGCTCCTGGACCACTCTTCTTCGCCACCCTGGTCAGAGGCATGAAATCAGGTACCAAGGTCGGCCTCCTTTTCTCCATCGGCCACACCGCAGTGGAATTCCCACTTGTGCTTCTGCTTGGCCTGGGACTTCTAGAGTTGGTAGGCCATGGTCAATCCTCGGTCATGACACTCATCGCGGCGGCAGGAGGGGCCGTCCTCATAGTGTTCGGCTTGCTGCAAGTCAGGGATGCTGTCACCGCAAAGAACGTTCGGCTCGGAAATCATAGATCTCTAGGACGAGGCTCACTCGTATTCTTGGGTGTGACGCTAACCGCTTTCAACCCTTTCTTCATCACCTGGTGGCTGACAGTCGGATCACAACTCGTTGTCGAGGCGGTGGTCCTCGCATCATTCGGCGGTGTCCTCCTGATGTATATCTCACACATCTGGATGGATTATGTCTGGCTGTCCTTCGTGGCGTACCTCGCTCATCGAGGACGAAACATCTTGAGCTCCAGAAGCTATAGATTCGCCGTCGCTGCCTTTGGCCTAGTGCTCCTGTATTTCGGATTCCTCTTCTTGGTCTCGGCGTTCCGCTGAACTGCTCCTGGTCGATCCGATCGATTTCCGCGTGGGGGCGTTCTGACAAGGCGTCAAGATTCTTAAGCTGAGGGATGATGTCTGAGGGCTCAGGTTGAACGGCATGGCTGTCACGGTCGAGGAAAACTGCCTCACCGTTGCCGGTCGGCGCATACCGATCTTGGCGGGAGAATTCCATTTTTGGCGCACTTCGAAGGAGAACTGGAGCCGAATACTCGACAGGTTCGTCGGAGCCGACCTGAGGATAGTCTCAAGCTACGTGGCTTGGAACTTCCACGAGTACGAGATGGGAAGGTTTGACTTCAAAGGATCCACGCTAGACAGACGCGACCTAGAGGGATTTCTTCGCCTCTGCGAAGAGAAGAGGCTGAGGGTGTTCCTTAGACCCGGCCCCTACATATCTGCCGAGTGGCGAAACCTGGGGCCACCCAACTATGCCGCCAAGCTCCACCGCCTCGATCCTCAATTCCTGCGCCTCGCGGACCGTTGGATCTCCAACGTGTGTAACATCGTCGTACCCCACCTGGCCACCCGAGGGGGATGCGTAATCGCGGTGCAGGCTGACAACGAGATGGATCCGATGGTGGCCCAGCCCGGTTTCGACGTTGCCGAACAGCTTGGTCTAGGGTCGAGCGCGGGGTTCTACCAGACGACGTGGCTCAGAGGGAGGTATGGAAGCATAGAGAAGCTGAACGCCGCGTGGCACACCGCCTACACCAGTTTCGACGCCGTGAAGCCGCTGGCAACGGCTGAAAAGGTAAGAGATCGCAAAACGCTCTCAGCTTACTTCGACTTCTGCCGCTTCAAGGAGTGGTACACTCAAGAAGTAAGCCGCATCATCATCGGGTTCTATAGGGACCACGGAATCGACGTGCCCATCTCTCTCAACGTCTATCCGCGGTTCACGCCACAGAACTATGTACAGTTTCAGGAGGTGGCCGATCTCGTGGGGTTCGATGTCTACCCTGCTGCCCTGATCCCGCGGGGATGGAGATGGTTTGAATACGACGCCTTCGTAGAGATGACGAGGTATCTGTGTGCTTCGGTTGGAACTCCCTTCTCGTCAGAGTTTGGTCTGGGTGCGTGGCATGGTCATCACTACCAAACAGGCGTCATCACAGGGCAGCATGTGAGATATCAGGGCCTTCTCGCTCTGGCTCTCGGAATCAAGGGCTTATCCTGGTACATGTTCGTGAACAGAGACAACTGGTACTTCTCACCCGTGAATGAGAACGGAGAGACAAGACCCGAACTGTACGACCAGGTTAAAGAGGTGGTAAGAATCTTCAAAGAGCTCTCCCCACCCACTATGAGAAAGATCACCAGTACATCCATTGTTTGGCATAGACCGCACATGTGGAGGTCGATGCTCGACGATGTTGCGCCATGGAGATACATCTCTGAGACACTCGGAGCCTGCGATCTTGACTATGAGATCTGGGATCTGGAATCGAGCATCGACCACAGCAAACCCCTTGCTCTCTTCGCTGGATACGACTTCATGGATGAAACAGCTCAGAAGAAGCTCCTCCAAAAGGTCGAAACGGGGATGACCCTCGTCTGTTTCACCGAGCTACCAACGTTCGATATAGATGGAGTACGTCTCACTACCCTGCGAGACGCCGCTGGAGTTCCTACACCTTGGACAAGTTGGGTGGATCCCAGCCTCACGGGAGTCATGCACACCGTGGGTAGAGGCCGCCTTCTACTGTTGAGATCCAGGCCGACTCCTGAACCGATGACAGCGCTCCACAGATCCCTAAGGATACCTATTCATGCCAGCACCGGAAGCAGCCAATTCCTGACCACGCTACACTCATCTCCGAAAGGCCTGGTGCTCTTCGTGGTCAACACGGGGGAAACCCGGGGGGTAGCATCCGTGAGGTTTGACACAGAGTCGCTCGGGGTAGACCCCGGCGAGAGCTACGTCCTGTCTGATGTCTGCGCAGGGAAGGTGCAAGACATCAAGGGTTCTTCGCTCTCCTCGATAACGATTGAGGTTCCGCCAAAGGACTGTGCGATCCACAGGATATCGAAGTCGGGGGGTGGGTCCTGGACCGCTAAGAAACAAGATGTTCACTCCATGAAGGTGAAGGTATAGGAATGAACAGCCTGGAAGCCATGAGGAAGGAGATCGAATATCAAGTCGACGATCTCCCCCGCTACCAGCTCTACCTTGACACAGTGGAGAGACCTTCACCCCGGAAGCGTCTAGCCTTCCTTGGGTGCGGAGACTCGTTCGCCGCGGCGTTGGCGGCTCAGCACATCTCCAACCACCAAGCCATAGCCCTTGACCCAAACGAGGCTGTACTGAATCCGGCGGCTCTAGAAGGGAGACGCATGTTCGTGATCTCGGTCTCCGGAAGGACGTCCGCCAACGTAGAGGCCGCGAAAATCGGCAGGAAGAGGGGATGCGGCGTTACCGCAATAACGGCAAATTCCGGCAGCAGGCTGGCAGAGGAGGCCGATGAGCTTATCGAACTGAGGTTCAGGAGTGCCGGTGCTCTGACATCCGGTACAGTGAGCTTCACAACCAGCCTGCTAGCCTGTTTTCACGTGTTGGGCGTGAAGCCAAACCTAGGGATGTTAAGCGCCGTGTTCAGATCGGCGAAGAACTGGAGTCGGTCTTTTCTTCCGCCAATGAGGGCGACAACGTTTTTCTTGGGGTCGGGGCTAGGCTTCGCACTCGCTCTCTACGGTTCCGCGAAGATCTTCGAATCCCTGGGAGCGAAGTCCCAAGCCCAGCACACAGAGCAGTTCAGCCACATGGAGTTGTTCTCTCTTAAGGCCAGCGACGTTGTCGTTATCATCGACCTAGGGTCTGCCCCAGATCCAACGGGCAACAGACTGTTCTCTCGACTCCGGGAAGCGGGCTTCAAGGCCTACAGGCTACACTCCGAGAAGAGAGAGGCCTCAGCAGCCAGTATAGCCACAGCGCTTCACCTCCAAACGCTGGCCTTCAGGGCGGCAAAGTCGCGCGGATGGGGATCCATAGCCTTCGTGCGAGACAAGAGGCGGCTTCGGCTGAGTAACTACATGATCTACTGATCTATCGGTCATCGCAACCGGTAGCGAGTGGCTGCTACTCTCTGGCTTGCTTGAATGCGTAGGCCGCAGCCGCAACTCCTAAGCCTATGATCATGAATGAGGTGGCGACGGTCAACGGACTCGGCGCGGTTTCGACCCTTCGGCTCAGCAACGGTCTAGTCAGTGTGTATATCGTTTCGTCAAGATCAAGAACCGTTGCGCTCGTGTTTGACTTCGAATTCGTTAGTGACAAATAGTAGATGGCTTCTCTCGGTGCAAAGAAGGCAATCTTGACCCGGCCTGAGGCGTCAGACATTTCCCGAATCGCCTTCCCGTCGTGGTCCCGAACCAAGATGTCGAGGGTGCCCTCGGCGATTGTGAAGCCCACTTGGACCCAGTCCTGCATGTGAATTGGTTCCGATCGGAGCTCCAACTCGGTTTTCTCTCCCGGCCGTATGGGACGAAGTCTGTCAAAGGCGAGCCCTGTCTCCGCGCTCCAGGCAGTGGTTGTGAAGGTCTCTGTGGTCACCGCCGGCGTTTGCGATAGGTGCAGGAGGAAAGCTCCCGCCAAGGATATGAAAACCCCCAATAGTATCCCGGCGAGCTTTGCAGCAGACATCGCGTTGACCAAGACCGGTGCTTCCGGGATAATAATAAGCCTGCGTGCCCGCGGTGTAAAGAGACGATCGACCGTCGCCCGCTGACAAAGGGCTGTGTGTGCCTGCTATCGTTCGATCCATTCTTGGAGGGATGTCTTCTTAGGGTTGTATTGCAGCTTGTGGAAGGCTCAGTACCCTGTGTTCGGAGCTGGTGGGGAGGGGGGCGCACAGCAAGCTCAAGTAAACATGAACACAAGAGAGAAAAGTGTCTTAGTCCGTGACGGATCGGTGATCGGAGCTGCCGCTCCGTAAGAGGATCCAAGAACAAATAAGTGATGACGAGATGTTGGAAGAGTCTGCTTCGAGTGAGGAAGAGCAGTCGCAGTCTACCAAGGAGATCGGGACGTTTCGAGCAGAGTTTCTCATAGGCCAGCTTGTCCTGATCACCGAAAGGGACTTCAAGATCCTTGTGGAGAACGGGTCACACACACTGCCCCACGATTTCGACTACGAGTCCCTGGAGAGAATTGCAGACCAGTTCCTAGGAGAAACTGTTGCCTTCAATGTGGTCAACGGAAAGATCACCAAGATGAAACCTTTCTAACCCAGGGAAAGGTAGATCGATCTGTTCAACTCAATTCTCATCAGAATGGGCCGTCTCTGGTTCCTGTTCCTCGCCGCCCTCACACTGGTTACCCTTGTGGCCGTATCTGTGGCCAACGACTTTGTCCTGGTCCTTCCGACCGCTATACTCTGGGTCTGCTACCTGCTAACTCACAGAGCTAGGAAGCGGACAAAAAACTCCGCCTAGGTGAAAACCTCAACATCGAGCCTACTGACCGACGTCAGAGCGCACCGGGATTGGACGGTCACCTACACGGTCGTCTTCCTGCACATAGTTCCATCGATAGCGGTGCAAGCATAGCCCCTGTGGGGTTCGATCATAATACCGGTTGCCGAGGGCTCAGTCTCCGGAGCTCTCATTCTGTATCGAGAAATGGAAAGAAAAAAACGGGGTCGCCGAGGCCTAGCTGCCTCGGCTTTGTATGCTGATGTCTACTTCCTCTTTGCTACCCATCCACCGGCGATGCCGATGATCAGGGCGACGATGGCGGCAGCGCCTACCACCAGGTAGTCGGGCTGCGTCACGGTCTCGGTCTTGGTGGTCGTTACTGTCGCAGCTCCAACGGTTTGAGTCTGTGTAGTCGTGACGGTTGCTGCGCCAACGGTCTGGGTGGCGGTCACTGTAACTACTCCGGAAGGTGGTGCGGCAGCCTCGAAGATCTCGCGTCGGTCGGAAACGAAGGCAGTCTCGTCGCTGATGCCGGCCACAATCAGGTCGTAGCTCCCAGGCTCAAGTATGTAGGTGAACTCCCTCGGCAACCGGATCTCGAAGCTTCCGGGTGTGACCTCCACGGCGTCGCCGACGCGGAGGACCTCGCCGGTCTCCGGGTCTTGCACCAGGTATTTGGATGAGAGGGTCCCGGGACCCATTAGCTCCACCGTGAAGACGGCGGCTTCACCTGTAGTGACGGGCTCCACTGCTACGTCTACGATGTCGACCTCCTGGGGCCATCCGTAGTAGAAGTCGCCGGGCTTGAATGGGTATGTTGGGTCTCTGAAGGCGTCGAGCTGGGCGAACTGCGCAGCCGAGTCGAAGCTGGTCAGCATGAAGGGACCGTTTCCGATGACCATGTGGCCGTGATCGTCGAACCACTTGATTGCGGCGTCGTACCGGGCCTGGGCCTCAGCTGGTGTTGCCAGAACCCTGTCACCGACCGTGAAGACGTTGGATGGGAAGAAGTTGGCTGCCTTGAGGTCCTTGAGCTTCTCGTAGACGAGCCTGGCGTCCGCGTCGATGACGCAGTCCATCCAGGAGACGTCGAAG